>DATCCI010000605.1:0-9939 GCA_036511415.1 Acidimicrobiia bacterium | reverse complement strand
TCGAGAGGCGCACCGGGCGAGCGGGCCGCGGTCCACGACGACGAGCCGTTGTGCAGACAGACGACCGTCTCGGTCTCCTCGCACGCGCGCAGGAACGGATCCCAGTGCGTGTCGAGCATGGGCGGCAGGTGCAGATCGACGGGGTTCTCGGGGAAGCTCACCGCCTTGAAGCCGCGCCCGGCGTTGCGGCGTACGTCGGAAGCCGCGATCTCCGGATCGTTCACCCACGCGAGCTGCAACGGGATCACGCGATCGGGATGCGGTCCGGCCCACTCGTCGATGTGCCAGTCGTTCCACGCGCGCAGGGCCGCGAGACCGAGCTCGGGATCCTTGCTCTTCGCGAAGATCGTGCCCGCGAAGCCGGCGATGAGCGACGGGAAGCAGAGCGTCGCGAAGACACCGTCGAGGTCCATGTCGACGATGCGGGCCTCGATGTCGTAACAGCCGCGGCGCATCTCGTCGAAGCGCGCGGGCTCCATGCTCCACTCCGCCTTGGGCCGGCCGGCGACTGCGTTGAGGCCGACCTGCGGATAGAAGTTGTCCTCGTAGATCCACGTTTCCCGGCCGTCGTCCAGCGTGACGACGCGCGGGGCGCGTTCCTGCAGCGCGGCGGGCATGCGCCCTTCGAAGCAGTGCGCGGGCTCGATGAGGTGATCGTCGACCGAGACGATCGTGTAATTGCGGACGCGCGGTTCGGGCTCGGGGAGAAACGTCGCGGTCATCGGCCGGCGACTCCACGAGTGCAGAACCGTTCGAGATACCGGGCGAGCTCGTGTGGCTCGGCGGCGCGACCGACCACGATGTCGTGAATACCTTCGAGCAGGACACCGAACATCGTGCGCGCGTCACGCTTCGCGTCGTCGGAGTCGATATGGCGCGCGAGCAGGTCGACGAGCGGCGCCAGCGCGTCGCGCAGCGCGTCGTCGTGTACCTCGGTGAGGCGGCGGTACTCCCGCACGAGAACGCCCGCGTACCCGAGCGCGCCCGGCAGCGTGAGCATCTCGAAGAGCTCGAACACGTACGCGCCCAGTGCGTCGGGCCCCACACGCGCACCGATCCGTTCGACCAGGATGTCGGCGCCTATGCGACTGTCCTGTGCGAGGAGCGCGAGCAGCAGGTCGTCCTTGCTGGCGAAGCACGAGTAGAAGGCCTTGAGCGACACGCCGGCGCTCGTTGCGAGCTGCGCAACCGTGAAGGCCGCGCTCCCGGTCTCGTTCGCCAGCGCACGGGCCGCCGCCACGAGCTGCTGCGGGCGGTCGACCTCCTCGGAGAACGTCATTCTCCCCAGCCTAGACCCGTTTTGGCACCAACAGCTGGGCGCGAAAGTGGTCGTCAGGGGCCGGTTTCGCGCCCAACAGATGGGCGCGTTAGGTGGGTTGGGAGCGCAGGACGGCCATGGCGAAGTACTGGGCGCCGCCGCCGTAGGCCTGGGCGAGCGCGGTGCGCGCGCCGTCGACTTGGTGCTCGCCGGCGAGTCCCCGCACCTGGAGCGCGGCCTCGGCGAACCGCAACATCCCCGACGCCCCGATCGGGTTCGACGACAACACGCCGCCCGAAGCATTCACCGGGAACGAGCCGGTCAGCTCGGTGTCGCCGCTCTCGACCATCTTCCAGCCCTCGCCCGGACCGGCGATGTCGTGACCCTCGAGCCACATCGGCTCGTACCAGCTGAACGGCACGTACAGCTCGGCCACGTCGATCTCCTGGCGGGGAACGCCGATCCCAGCCTGGCGATAGACGTCGTGCGCGCACTCCACCCCCGCGAGCGGGCGAACGGGATCGCGCCCGGGGAACACACCGAGCTCACTGCGGACCGCCGTCGCCGCGACCCACGCGGCCGGCTTCGACGCGCGCTTGCCGATCGCTTCGTTGGTGAGCACGACCGCGCACGCGCCGTCGGAGGACGGGCAGGACTCGAGGAACCGTAGCGGGTCCCACAGCATCGGCGACTCTTTCACCTTCTCGATGCTGATGTCGGCCAGTTGCAGATGCGCGTACGGATTCTTGAGCGCGTTGAGGCGGTCCTTGACCGCGACCTGCCAGCCGATGTACTCGGGAGCACCGGTCTTCTCGATGTACGCGCGGATCCACGGTGCGAACGCGCCACCGGCGCCGATACCACGACCGCGCCCACCGGCAAGACCCCATTGCGCGTTGCCCTCACTCTGCTTCTCCCACGCGATCGCGAGAACGCGATCGTGGATGGACGACTCGATGAGGTGCGAGCCGACGATGAAGGTCGATCCGCCGACGCTGCCGGCCGTGTGCACGCGCAGCATCGGCTTACCCGCGCATCCGAGCGCTTCGGCGAGGAACAACTCGGGCTGCACGATTCCTTCGAACGCGTCGGGTGCCTTGCCGATGACGACCGCGTCGATGTCGGTCCAGGTGCATTCGGCGTCGGCCAGTGCTCTGGTCGCCGCTTCGCGCAACAGTCCGGGGATCGAAACGTCGGCGCGCTTCTTCTTGTGATGTGTCTGCCCGATCCCGATCACCGCGCACTGCTCCGCCATGGTCAGTCGCCCTCCATCAGGCACACCAAGTTGTGCTGCAGGACCTGGCCGCCGGTCGCGTGCGCGAGCCCTCGGCTCGCGCTCCCCTCGACGATGCGCCGGGCGACCTCGACGATCCGCACCAGTCCGGTCGCCATCACCGGGTTGGCCGCGAGCGGACCACCGGACGGGTTCACGTTGGCATCGGCGTCGATTCCCAACGCCTCCCGCAGGATCAGCTCCTGCGGGCTGAACGTCGACGACAGCTCGATGACGTCGAGCGGGCCACCGTCGTAGCCGGCCTTGCGCGCGGCGAGGGTGGTCGACACCGATGTCGTCAGGTCGCGCATCCCCGGTTGGTGCACCTCGAGGCGGTGATCCAGACCGCGGATCCAGGCGGGCCGCTCGCACAACGCCCGCGCCCGGTCGCCGCGCGCGAGCACCACCGCGACCGCGCCATCGGAGATCGGCGGCATGTCGTGCTTGCGCAGCGGCGCGCGCACGTAGGGAGCGGTTAGGAGCTCGTCGGCCGAGAAGTCGCCCGCGACCTGCGCGTACGGATTGTCCTTGGCGTTCCGCCGGTTGCGCACGACCACCTTCGCGAAGTCGCGTTCGGTCGCCTTGCCGGCATCGAGCAACGCCCGCGCCTGGATTCCGGCGAGGGAAGCCGGATCGACGCCGAGCGGCGCGAGATAGTACGGATCGAGTTGTTGGGCCCACATCTCCGCGGGCACCGAAGGCGACGACTTGCCGGAGCCGAACACGAGCGCGGTGTCGATGTCGCCGTGTTGCAGTCGCACCCAAGCCTCGTACAGCGCCCAGGCGCCGTCCATCTCGACATGCGACTCCGAGATCGGGGGCCACGCCCCCGCGGCCTCGAGGTTGGAGACGAACGCGAAGGGTCCGCCGGTGAGGTAATCGCAGCTGCCGGCGCAGGTGAATCCCACCTCGCGCCGACCGAGGCCCGCGCGCTGCAACGCCTCGGAGACGATCGGAACGAGCAGTTGCACTTCGCTCTCGCGTGCGCGTCGCCGCGAAGGCGTCTGCGCGTAACCGACGACGGCGATGTCGGTGGCGGCCATCAGAAGACGTGTTCCTCGTACTCGGCGCGGTCCACGTCGGGCTCGCCGGTCGGCTCGAACGCGTCGATCACCGACGACACGCTCCCCCAGCCACGGTTGGAGACACCGTCGGCGTTGCGCTCGGCTCTCGGCTTCCAGACCGCGCGCACACGCATTCCCGATCGGATCCGGTCGTGAGGGACGCCCACGATGTCCTGCCCGCCCAGATTGCTGTCGGAGCCGTCGAGCAGTACCGACGCGTAGACGAACGGCTCGGTTTCGGTCTGCCCGTAGTACGCGACCGGCGTGATGATTGTGAAGCCGGTGAGCGTGCCGTGGTCGGCGACCTCGATCTCGTCGGCGTCGGTGGTCGGGACGACGCAGATCGGGCAGTAACCCTTGCCGGGTACGAACACCCGGCCACACGAGGGGCACTTGTGACCGACGATGCGGCCGTCGATCAACGCGTCGACGTAGCGCTCGAGGATCGGCGTGAGCTCCTCGGAGTACGTCAAGGAAACGAGATGCTCCATGACGAGGTTCTCTTTGGGGGCCATGTTCGGCTCGGCAGTGCTCACGGCTCGGGCTCCCAGCACGCGAGGTCGTCGATCATGTTGTGCGCCTCCGCCCTCCACCGTGGCCGAACGCGCATACCCGTCGACATCCGGTCGATACCCTCCGCGTCTACTGCGTGCAACATCGCGGTGTTGGCACCGTCGGGGATGACGAGCGCGAACGCGAACGGTCGATCGAGCGGGTGCTTCGGAGTCGGATCGTCGACCCAGGTCCAGGCGCCGACTGTTCCCAGAGGACCGACCTCGACGAGCTCGTCGAGCGCGTCGCCAGTGTTCGGGTCGTACTCCAGCGGCGGGACGAGCACCTTGCCGTCGCGCGTGCGGATGCCGAGGATGCGATGCTCTCGCAAACCGGCGAGGAACGCGCCCACCACGGGCCCGAGTGTGCGCGAGTACGGGAACTCGAGGGTGCTCTCGACGATGCGCGGTTGGCTCACCTCCCCGAAGCTAACCATCCGGCGCGAGCGCCGCATCTTCGGCGAGGGACCGCTTGTCGACCTTGCCGACCGGGGTCAGCGGGAGCGCGTCGACGACGACGAGACGATCGGGCGCCTTGTAGTCGGCGAGCGCGGCGTTGCAGAAGCTCCGGAGCTCGTCCAACCGGGGCGAACCGCCGCCGCCGGGTTTGCGCGCGGGTACGACGTACGCGACGCCGATCTCTCCGAGCACGGGATCCGGTACGCCCAACACCGCAACCTGCGCGACCTCCGGGTGCGCCGACAGCACGCGTTCGACCTCGGCCGGGTACACGTTGTAGCCGCCGCGGATGTACATCTCGCTGTGCCGCCCGACGAGGGTCAGGTAGCCGCGCTCGTCGAGGAAGCCGAGATCGCCGCAAGCGAGCCAACCGTCGGCGCCGAGGACCTCGGTCGTGCGCACCGGGTCTTGCCAGTAGCCGCGCATCACCGCTTCGGATCGGCAGCGCACCTGCCCGACGACGCCCGTCGGGCAATTCCGCCCGCCGTCGTCGACCACCTCGAGCTCGACGTTCACCCGCGGACGGCCGACCGTCTGCGAGATCACGTCCGGTGAGTCGCCCGGGACACTGCCGGTCGTGATCGCGGCCTCGGTGCTCGTGTAACCGATGACCACCGGACAACCGAGCCGCCGCTCCATCTCGCGTACGAGCTCGGGCGGAACAGTCGCCGCGCCCGTCCCCGCGATGCGGAGACTGGTCAGGTCGCTGCTCGCGAAGTCGGGATGGTCGAAAAGGAGCCGCCACTGGGTTGGAACGCCTTGTCCGACGGTCACTCGTTCGCGCACCATCAGCCGGAGGGCTTCGGCCGCGTTCCACGGCGTCGGCGTGATCACCGTCGTGATCACGTTGTCGATCTCCTCCCACGGCCGCGACATGAACGCGACGTGCGCGAACGGCAGCGGCGCGAGCCGCACGTCGAATCGTGCCCCCATTGCACCAGCGCCGATCGCGACCGCTCGGAGATTGTGATGGTCGAAGACGGCGCCCTTCGGCCTGCCGGTGGTGCCACTCGTCCAGACGATCGCGACCGCGTCGTCGGGCTCGGCACGCGGGAGCTCGACCGGCGGATCGTTGTCGAACGCGGCGCGTACCGCGTCGAGATCGGCGGCGCGGATCACGACGCGCGGTCGCGTTCGGTCGAGGATGCTCGCGATCTCGGGCGGCCCGAGCCGAGTGTTGATGCCGGTCGTGACCGCGCGCAGACGCATCGCCGCCTGGTAGCAGACCGCGTATTCGATCGACGACGGTACGAGCAGCGCGACCACGTCCCCCGGCCGAACGCCCAGATCGACGAAGTACCCGGCGACGCCGTCGGCAGCCCGGGTCCACTCCTCGAAGGTGAGCCGGCGGTCGACCTCGACGAAAGCCGCGCGGTCGGGATGGTCGGCTGCGACCTTCCTCAACAGCTCCACGGTCGTCCGGGGCGGGCTCACCGGTGACAACGTACCGGCGCCGCCCGCGAGTACCGTTTCCGCCCGATGCCTTCCTCGAGAGCAGTGCGCGCGCGCCAAAACCGCCAGAAGGAGCGTGTGGCGGCGCAGCACGCCGAGCGCCGACGCGTCCAACAGCGCCGTCGGCGATTCGGAGGGTTGGCGGGCGTGATCTTGCTCGTCATCGTGGTCGCCATCGGACTTGCCGTGAACGGCAACAGTGGCAGCGGCACGAAGGTCGCGGTGTCGCCGCCGTCGAGCAGTCCGACGACCGCGCCGGTCACCCCGACGACCGTCGCGCTCGCCTCGGTGAAGGGCAAGCCGTGCGTGGGGCTGAAGGATCCCTTGCCCAAGGGCGCGCCCGCGATGCTGCTCAGTCCCGGCCCGGCGCCGACGAAATTGTCGACGCAAGATCTCAAGGTCGGTACCGGCGCCGTCGTGCCGAAGAACGCCAAGGTCACCGTGAACTACGTCGGTGTGGCGTGTTCTACGGGCAAGATCTTCGACTCGTCGTACTCGCGCAACCAAACGTTCGACGCCGATCTCGCCGGCGGCATCATCCTGGGTTGGCAACAGGGAATCCCGGGAATGCGGATCGGAGGCGTGCGACTTCTCGCGGTTCCCTCCGCCCTTGCGTACGGGCCGAGCGGCCAGCCGCCGATCGCGCCCGACGAAGCGCTGTTCTTCCTCGTCGCCGCCGTCAAGCTCGGCTGAGCTCAGTCCTCGGGTTCGGACAGATCCATCAGTCCGGAGGCCGCGGCCAGCGCGACGGCGCGCCGGGACGCCTTGTCGAACGCGAGCGCGAAGTAGTGCTCGGCAATCGTCTCCCGGCCGGGAAGCGGTGGTGGGCCGAGCGAACGGATCATGGCCGACGGGTCGTCGGGCTGGCGGACCTGCGAGACCGGTTCGTCGCCGCCGTCGCCGCCTTCCCAGAAGTCGCGCCGCGGCGCCGCCTTCCGCCGCGGACCCGACCGGGTGGTTGCACGGCGCCGCGGCGGGCTCACGCGCTGACTCCGTCGTCGGACTCGAGCAGGTCTTCGGTGAGGAGCGCGTCGGGCCGGATGCCGAGCGCGAGGCGGAGCTGATCGCGGTCGAGGTCGGCGAGAGAGCTCGACTTCGGTAGGACGAGATCCGCGATCCGGCGTTTTCCGGCCACGACTTCCTCGACGCGTTCGTCGACGGTTCCGGGACAGATCAGTCTGTGGCAGATGACCGTACGCGTCTGACCGATGCGCCACGCGCGATCGCGGGCCTGGTCCTCGACCGCGGGATTCCACCAACGGTCGTAGAGCACGACGTGGCTCGCGGCGGTGAGGTTGAGCCCGGTACCGCCGGCCTTCAACGACAACACGAGTGCGCGCGGACCCTCGCCGCCCTGGAAGTCGGCGATGATCTGATCGCGGGCGGTGCGGGACAAGCCGCCGTGGTAGCAGGACACCGGCGTTCCGGTGCGGTTGGTGAGGTGGTCGGCCAACTTGATGCCCCATTGTGCGAAGTGCGTGAACACGAGCACGCTCTCGCCCGCCGCGAAGACCGCGTCGACGATCTCTTCGAGGCGTGCGAGCTTGCCCGACCGACCGGCGAGCGGAAGATCGTCGTCCTGGTAGGCCGCGGGGTGGTTGCAGATCTGCTTGAGCGCAGTGATCGCGGCGAGGATCTGGCCGTTGCGGGCTTTGTTGCCTTCCGGGAGCGCGGTACCGGTGACCAGCGTGTCGAGCAACGCTTGGTACAGGCCGATCTGCTCTTGTGTCATCGCGCAGCGATCGAGCTCGTCGATCTGGTCGGGCAGCTCCTGCGCGATCGCGGGCTCGGCCTTCGTGCGCCGGAACACGAGGATGCCGTTGAGCGCGCGCATCGCGTCCTCGGCCTCTACCCGCGCGGCCCGGCCGTCGCTCGAGAGCCGGGCGATGAACTGTGGCCGCGGACCGATGAGGCCGGGGTTCGCGAAGTCGAGGATCGCCCAGAGGTCGCCGAGACCGTTCTCGATCGGCGTGCCGGTGAGCGCGATCCGCGTTCTCGCCGGGATTCGCCGCAACTGCTGCGACGTGTCGTTGGCAGGGTTCTTGATCGCCTGCGCCTCGTCGAGGATCACCTTCGTCCACGACATCGCCGAGATCGCGTCGATGTCGCGCACTGCCGTCCCGTAGGTGGTGACGACCACGTCGGCGTTCGCGACCTCGGCCGCGATCTCGTCGGCGGCGGCGCGGTTCGCGCCGTGGTGCACGACGACGCGCAGTTCCGGTGTGAACCGCGCCGCCTCGGCGGTCCAGTTGCCGACGACTGCGGGCGGCGCGATCACGAGCGCGGGACCCGAGCCGGCCCCGGCCAGGAGGTCGGCGAGCATGGTCGGGGTCTTGCCCAGGCCCATGTCGAGCGCGAGACACCCGCCGAGCCCGGCCTTGCCGAGGAAGCCCAGCCACGCAAGCGCTTCGGCCTGGTAGCTGCGCAATTCGCCGACGAAGCCGGCCGGGGTGACCGCGGGCGCGGACGAAACGTCGGCCGCCGCCGCGAGGAGTTCGGCCGCCCAACCGCCACCCACCACCGAGACACCGCCTGCGAGTGGCGATCCCTCGATGCCGAGCGCGAGACGCAACGTCTCCGCGCCCGAGAGCTGCGTCGTGTCGGCGCGCTCGGCCAGAGCTTCGGCGGCCGCCTGCAGGTCGGCGCGGTCGAGCGCGACCCAGCGCCCGCCCGTGCGGATCAGCGGTCGCGCCTCACGCGCCAAGCGGGCGATGTCGGCCGCCGTCAACTCGACGTCGTCGAACACGGCCGACCAACGCACGTTCGCGAGCTGGTTCGCGCCGACCGCCGTCTCCGACGACGCATCGACGAACACGCGCAGCGACGCAGTGGGCCGGCGCCGCGACAATGCGGGCACCCGCACGTCGAATCCCGCCGCCTCGAGCTGCGGGCCGGTGTTCGCCATCAGGTCCCACGCCTCGTCTTGACTCAAGATGACCTCGCCGCGCCGCTGACCGCCGGGCCGCGACAGCGCCGGAAGCATCCGCTCCAGGCGCGTGATCTCGTCCTCGAGATGCGGCCGGCCCGCACCCGCGTTCACGATCGCCTGCTCGATCGGAAGCTGCTCGCCACGCGTCCCGGTCGCGAACACCGCGAGATGCCACGCGTTCGAGTCGTCGGGCGGATCGAGCCGGACGATCAGTCGTCCGCGCTCGCCCGTCACCGAGCGACCCCAACGCTCGAGCCGCGTCGCGACGTCACCCGCGATGCGGGTCGGCGCATCGAACGCGCTGCCGTCGAGCCGACCGAGAAAGGCCTCGGCCACATCCGTCGCGGTGCGAACGTTCGGCGGCGGCGCCGGAGTCTCGAGCTGGCGGGCGCCGTCGCGACAGATCGCGTCGACCATCCCGGTGAGGGCCGAGCGGGTGAGCGCCCGCGCGTCGATGTCTTGGTCCAACGCGAGCATCGACCCGGGAATGGCGTCGATCAGTCGTGCCAGACGGGCGGGATCGACGAGCGCCGGCGTCCACCGCACCGAGTAGGAACCGTTCGAGTCACGCGCACTCCCGCCGCGGCGAGTGCGCTGCCGCAGGAACGGAACCATCGCCCCGCGCGCCGTCAGCTCAACCGCCCAGACCGCGGCCCGACCCAACCAGCGCACACTCGCCCCGACGCCGTCGATCTGGCCGGTGCCGGCCGCGACCAACCAGCCCAGGACCTCACCGACGGGAATGGCCTGCGCATCCGCGCGCGCGCCGCCGGGAAGCGGAACCGGTCCGCGCCGCGTCCAACCCGTCGGTGGTGCGCCCGCGGCCGCGAGCATCTTCGCGAGCTCGTCGAGCGCGGCCGGCTGCGTGTTACGGCCCGCCGCCCACGCGACGACGCGACCCGGCTCCCACGAGACCTGGACCTCGACGACGCCCGGCTCGGCGTCGCGATCGT
>DATCCI010000604.1:0-3403 GCA_036511415.1 Acidimicrobiia bacterium | reverse complement strand
CGAGACCCACCCATGCGACGTTCCAATGGCTCGCGACGTTCCTGTCCGGCAGGGACATGCCGAGGTAGGCCGCCCAACCGACAACGATGACTGCTCCGGCGCCGTAGATCGCCGTGACGCGTCGTCGGCGACGTCGCCGGGCCGGGGGCACCCGCTCCTGGGTGTCAACGCCCGGACCGGCGATCCCGGCCTTGCTTCGTTGGTCGAACACTTCGCCGAGTGCCATGGGTTCCTTGAGCATTGGCACTGATCCAGTCGCCGGCGAGAGGCGAAAGTCCCTGAACCGCGCTCTGCGTGACCGGCGGCGATCGCGCTCGAGCCGACTGCCGCCCGAAGCGGGACCTTGGGCCCTGTCGCCAGGGTTTCATCGAGACGCATGCTCTCGGGGTCGAGAACGATCGGAGAGGCTCATGCCCGTCGTGCAGTTCCTGGAATACCTACGCGAACACCGGGCGACGGGGCTGCTTGCCGAAGAGTTGGCCGACGTGCTCGCCCAGCGCCGGCGGCGTGCTCCCGCTCGCATCCCCGACAAGGTCTCCGCCGGGCGCCGCATCGCAAGCTGAGGACGGCGCCGCCGGCGGTACCGACGTGCGCAACGGGGTGAGGAGCGACGAGTGACGTTCGCGGGACTGATCCTGCACAATGTTCTACGACGCCGTCTGCGCGCGGTCGTCACCGCGATAGCGGTCGCGATCGGCGTGACGGCCGTGCTCGCGCTCGGGGTCCTGACCACATCGCTGCGCTCAACGGCTGTCGCCATTCTGCGTACGGGCAATGCCGACTTCAGTGTGTCGCAAAAGGGTGCGTCTGACGTTCTGTACAGCGCGCTCTCGCAGCAGGACATCAACTCCATTCGCGCGACTCAGGGAGTCGAGGCCGCGACCGGGGTGTTCGTCGCGACGGGGAAGATCAGCTCGAAGCACCCGTTCTTCATCGAGATCGGGATACAACCACGCGACCAGCCGGAGTTCGGTGTCACCGTCCTCACCGGGCGCTCGTACAGCGCGGCCGCGTCGAGCGCGCACGGAGTCGGCGAGATGATGCTCGGCTGGCAAGCGGCCAGGGATTTCAACGTTCACGTCGGCGACATCTTCAAGGTAGAGGAGCGCCGATTCCGCATCGTCGGCATCTTCTCGACCAAGAATGTGATCGGCGACACAGCCGGGATGTTCCCGCTCACCGACCTGCAGGCTTGGCACACCGAACCCGGCGTGTACACCCTCGCATTCGTGCGGGCCCGGCCCAACGTGTCGCTCCCTGACCTTCGGCACCGCATCGAGAGCGCCAATCCGCGGCTCGCCACGGCGCGATCGGAGAGCGACTACGGACGCGTCGACCGCAACCTGGTTCTGATCACCGCGGCCAATGTCGGTGGATCGATCCTCGCCCTCTTCATCGGGGCGACCGGGGTGATGAACACCTCGCTGCTGTCGTTCTACGAACGTCTGCGCGAATTCGGGCTGCTTCGCGCCGTCGGATGGAAGCGCAGCCGAGTGTTCCGGTTGGTGCTCGGCGAAGCCTTGATCGTCAGCCTCGTCGGAGCGGGAGCCGGTATCGGAATCGGATTGGCGGCGGTGCAAGCACTCACCCACGTGCACGCCCTGGTCGGCGTATTCCAACCGACCTACCACGCGTGGCTCTTCGGTCGTGCACTCCTCTTCGCGTTCGCGATGGCGATCCTCGGTGCCCTCTACCCGGTCGTGCGAGCGGCGTGGCTCACACCCCTCGAGGCGCTGCAACATGAGTGAGCCCGCGATCGAGCTCGTCGACGTGGTCAAGTCGTATGGCGGCGGACGCGGCATCGTGCTCGACCACGCATCACTGACCGTCGAGGACGGAGAATTCGTCGTGTTGGTCGGACCGTCCGGTGGGGGGAAGTCGACGACACTCCACCTCATCGCCGCGCTCGACACTCCGGACGCCGGCCGGATCCGCGTGCGTGGTCGCGACCTTGCTCACGCGCATCGCCTCGACCACTATCGACGCCAAGAGATCGGCCTCGTCTTCCAGCTTCACAATCTGTTGCCGCACCTCGACGCGCAACAGAACGTCGAGATCGGCATGCTCGGTGCCGGACTGCGACGCGGTGCCCGGCGTGAGCGCGCGCGTGTCCTGCTCGCGCAGCTCGGGCTCGGCGATCAGGCCCACGTCCGACCGCCCGAGCTGTCCGGTGGTGAGCGTCAGCGCATTGCGGTCGCGCGCGCGTTCGCGAATCAACCCCCGCTGATGCTCGCCGACGAACCGACCGGGAGCCTCGACGAGGACAGCGGAGCCTCGGTGATCGCACTCCTGCGCTCGTGCTGCGAGCGCGGTGGTGCGGTGCTCGCCGTCAGCCACGATCCGCGCCTCACCGCGGCGGCCGATCGAGTGGTGCGGCTCGCTGAGGGGCGCATGGCCGAGATCGAGTCCGTCGCGCTGCCCGCCGTTCGCTAGCCGTGGGGCGACGTCGCCCGCGGGAAGATGGCGTCGCGCATCGCGGCGATCGCGTGGTCGAGCTCGTCGATCGCGTTCCAGATCCGCTCGTTCGATTCTTCGGGCAGATCGGGCTGGAGCAGTACGTGGAGGGTGAGGCCGACGTTGTAGAGCCGGTTGACGACCGTGTCCCGGAGCGATTCGGCCATCGCCTCGCGTTCTTCCAGGTCGCGCAACGAGCGAAGTTGCTCCTGTTGGCGCGCGTCTGTGATTGCAAGTGTGGCGTGTGCGGCGAACGCTTTCATGAGGGTGACGTCCGACGCGAGGAACATTGACCGGCCTCGTCGTTTCGCGATCGTCATGCTGCCGACGGTCTCTCCTCTTGCGTGCAGTGGAACGATGAGCGTCGCTCCGATGTCGGCGGGCCACGCCGGCGGGCGGAAGAGACGCGGATCCTTGCTTCCGTCCGCGATGAGCGCGGGCTCGCGTTCGCGCATCGCCAGCCCGGCCATCGAATGGTCGGCCGGGAGTGCACTGCCGAGGAGCTCCCGTGCCGCGAGCCCCTCGGCGACGTGCACGACGAGCGTGTTCTCCTGGTCGAGGGCAGGGAGAACCAGCATCGCGAGATCCGCGTCGAGGAGGCTGCGGGCGCGTCTCGTGACCAGACCAAGAGTGTGGTCCGTGTCGCGGGAATCGAGTAGCGCGCTCGAAACTTCGTTCATCGCGCTGAGAAAGGAGCGCTCGCGCTCGACGCTCAACTCGGCGCGGCGTCGAGTGGTCGCATCACGGATGGTGGCGACGACGAGTAGGTCGTCGGCATATGGGATGGTGCAGAGCGCCACGTCGACCGGAACTTCGGTGCCGTCGGCCCTCAACAGCACGATGTCGAGCCGAGCCGACATCGAGCGGACACCTCCGCCGCCCGCGATGTACCCCGAACGCAGCGCGACGTGCTCGGCCCGGAATCGGCTCGGGACGAGCTCCTCGATCG
>DATCCI010000603.1:0-7329 GCA_036511415.1 Acidimicrobiia bacterium | reverse complement strand
CGGTCCGCACCGTCTCGACGAGGTCGTGCGCGGCGACGACGTTCTGGGGCAAGAACAACGGATCGTTTGCGCGTGCAGGGTCCTTGGGGAGGTTGGTCGCGTCGTAGCGACCCGACAGCAGTCCTTTGGCAAGCGGGCTGTACGCGATGACCAGACGATCGCTTGACACGGCGTAGGGAACGAGCTCGCGGTCGGGTTTGCGTGCCGCGAGGCTGTACTGCACCTGGTTCGACAGCACCGGCGAACCGAAAGCTCGTTCGGCGGCGCGCCACTGCGGGAGCGTGAAGTTGCTCACGCCGACGTGAGCAACGACGTGCTCGTCGACGAGTCGGCGCATGCCGCGCATTTGTTCGGCGATCGGCACGACCGGGTTGGGGAAATGGACCTGGTAGAGATCGATGACGTCGACGCCCAGCCGTTTGGCGCTCGCGCGTCCGTGTCGCGCTACGACGGATGCGAGCGGCATGATCGGGAGCAGCTTCGTCGCGACGAACACCTCGTCGCGACGATTCGCGATCGCACGGCCGACGATGCGCTCCGATTCGTTCCGGCCGTAGATCTCCGCGGTGTCGATCACGTTCACGCCGAGGTCGAGCGCGCGGGTGACGATCGGACCGGCCTCGTTCTGTGCGTAATCGGTGCCGTAACCCCAATCCTTCGATCCGAACTGCCACGTGCCCAGTCCGATCACAGACACACGGACACCGTTGACCTCGACGTAGCGCACAAGTGGAGCGTAACGCCCCGGTCAGCCGCCGAGGGCAGGGAACGCGTCGACCTCTGGGCGGGAAACGAGCCGATCGGACCCTCCTTGTGCCGGTCTCGATCTGGCGCGAGGATTTCGCCCGACGGGGGGAGTCGGGTTGTTATCACGCATGCGCGTCGTCGCTTCTGCGATCACGGTCGTCGTGACGGTCGCTGGGCCCGCGGCTCCGGCCCGTGCGCACTCGTCGCGTCCGGCGCCCACCGCCGTCACGACGGTTGCCAGGCCGGCGACTCCGGCCCGTGCGCATGTGTCGCCCCGGGCGCCTTACACCGTCTACTGGGACGAGAACGAGGAGGAAGACTTCTTGCGCGTCCCGTCGGGGCGGACCGGACAGCTGATTCCGCCGTGGGACCCGAACGGGCAGTTGTGCATCGTTCCCGATCGCAGTGGCCGGTTCGTCGTCGGCTACAACCCCACCCTTGCATCGCAGAACAATCCTGGAAGTCTGAAGCCGCTCAAGGAGCCTGCGATCGGCGAAGCGTTGTACGACCGGCGCGGCCGTTTCATCAAGACGATCTTCGTTCCCGGTCCATTCGCACTTCCGGGCACGACGATCGGCGGCGACATCCCGCCCGACGTGGCCGACAGTGGCGTGTTCAACGACAACGGGTCGATGACCGGTTGTGCGTTCGACCACAACGGCAATCTGTTCGCGGTCGATCTCGGCACCGCACAAGGGGCGTTCCCGCCGCCCGACGACGGCCGGCTCATCGAGTGGTTCGGACCGACCTACAACACCTTCTGCATCGTGGACGGACCGACCGCGGGCGGCGTCGGTCCTCACCATGTGGACGGCACCGGTGGATTGCGCCAGCCCGGTGACCTCGCGATCGATCCCGAGAGTGGCGATCTCATGGTGCCCGAAGCCGGTTCGCCCGGGATTGCCATCGGCGGCCGCGTTCTGCGGATCGCACGCGGGTCGCTCCCGCGGTCCGCGGCCGACTGCAGCCCGGACGGTCTCTACCCGGCGGCTCGTCTGCGGGCGTCGACATTCGTGCAGGGTGGCGCCACGTATCTGCCGTTCCCGATCGCGATCGCGCGCGATTCCACATGTCGGTGTTGGGCGATCAGCACGACCATCGGAGATCCGTCGGTGGTGTGGGTACACGACGACGGCACACCCGTCGCCGGTCGCTCGCTCCCGGGCGTTGACATCGCGCATCTCGGACAGGACCCGAATGCCGCCAATCCCTTCGGCATTGCGTTCGCGCCCGACGGCACGCTGTATCTCGTCGACATCCATATCGTGTGCTCGGCCCCTCTCGTCAATTGCGGACCGGCGTCGAAGGGCGGGCGGGTCCTGCGCGTCACCTTCAGCAACGGCCGGCCGAATCCGGCGCAGACGGTCGCGACGGGCCTCGACTTCCCGACCAGCGTGACGGTGTGCGTCCGCGGGCATCGCGACGTCTGCCCGGCGGCGCCGCCCCGAGGTCACGATTCCGGTTGACGGCATCTCCGTGAAGCTCTGGCCGGTCGCGCTCGTCGCGTGCCTCGGCGTGGCCGGGTTGACGCCGGCGTCTCCCGCGGTCGCGACGCCGCGCATGCGTTCACCGATCGGCGCGTGGGACTGGCCCACGTACGGCCACGACGCGCAACACACGTTCCACGGCCGGACAACGCTGACCGTGCGCTCGGCGTCGACCCTCGCGCGCTCGTGGTTCTTCCCGACCGGACTGGCCGTCACCGCCACACCGACCATCGTCGCCGGAACCGTCTACGTCGGTTCGTGGGACGGCTACTTCTACGCGATTGCGCTTCGCACCGGGAAGTTGCGATGGAAGTATCAACTCGCGGCGCAACCGGCAGTGAGCCCGCAACCCGGCGGACCGCCGGATTCCGGCACCGACGGGGGCATGGTCACGTCGTCGGCGTGGTTCGAGCCGGGGAATGGCGGGCACCCCGACCTCGTGCTGTTCGGCGGCGGTTACACGCTGTACGCGCTCGACGCGGCGACGGGCAACTTGTTCTGGAAGCACGACTACACCGGGCGGCCTGATCTCCCGCCCGATCCCGTGCACGACGACGCGCGCATCTTCTCGTCGCCGGTCGTCGTCGATGGCAAAGTCGTCGTCGGCCTCTCGGTCGACGGCGGCCGTGGTCGTCGCGGTTACATCGTCGCGGCCGACGTGCAGACCGGTGATCCGGTGTGGACGCGCGAGACGGACGTCGACGCATCGGGCACTGTGCTGAACGACGGTTGCGGCGACGTGTGGTCGTCGGGGACCGTGCTCCCCGCGCTCGGCCTCGTGGTGTTCGACGTCGCCGACTGTCAGGGTTCGAACTCGGGCCTGCTGGCCGAAGGTGTGGTCGCCCTACGAATCGTCGACGGCACGATCGCGTGGCTGTTCCAGCCGCCACGCCGCGACGACGGATGCGATATGGACTTCGGCGCGACCGCGAACGCGGGCGTCAACGGCCGGGGAGTCGCGCGATTCCTCGGCGTCGGCGGCAAGGACGGGACGTATTACTCGCTCGTCCCGGCGACGGGTACCGCGAAGTGGGCAACGAACGTGGTGTTCGGCGGCTCGGCCGGAGGCTTCGTCGCGACGACGGCGTACGACGGCCGGCGCGTGTACGGATCGACGGCGCTCGGCGACGTCGACGGTCCGTGCGCCCCGGGCAATCCGCGCGACGTGAGGATCCAGGACCCGAGTGTGCACGTCTTCGCGGCGCGCACCGGGAAGGTGGTGTTCCAGGACTCCGGCAACGAATCGTTCGGCCCGACGACCGTCGCGCAGGGCCTGACGTTCAACTGTCCGGCGCTGAAGACGGTACTCAACGTTCGGAGGGCGACCACCGGCGCCGCGGTTGCACAAGTCGCGCTCCCGGCGCCGTGCTGGTCGGGCGTCGCGACCGTCGGCGACGCGCTCGTGCTCGGAACGGGGGCGTCGTACAGCAGCACGGGCAACGGGGTACTCGTGTTGACACCCGAGGGCGCACCGCCATCCGTTCCCACCGGCCGCGCCCAGAGCTGAACGTCTAAAGCGCACCCCGGACCTGGAGCCCGGCCGTGCTGACTTGGATGGGCAGCACCCGGTAGCGCGTGTCCGACGCAGCGACGCGATGCTCGAGCGCATCCTTGTCGCGTCGGGTGGCGCTCAAGAGCGTGACCGAGCCGCCGTCTCCACCGGCCCCATTTACCTTCCATCCGAGCGCGCCATGCGCGGCCGCGATCTCGATCACCCGCTTCGCGTCGCCGCCGACGAGCTCGGCGTGCAGTGAACTCTGCGCCCCGGTGTTCGCGATCATCGCCTGACCGAGGGCGTCGAGATCGCGGGCCAGGACCGCGTCGCGAGCGGCGACCGCAGCATCTCGTAGCCGTGAGAACACCTCTGCTCCCTCACGCCGACCGTTCTCGATGACCTGGCGATGCACGCGCGACGAGTCGTGGGCGCGACCGAGGAAGACCAGCGTCAGCCGGAGGCCGAGGTCCTCCCAGGCCGGCAGGCTGTGCACCGTCGCCTCCGGGTACGGCTCGACCTCGAGGTAGTTGATCCCACCGAACGCCGCGCTCAGTTGGTCCTGGATCCCGCTCTCGACGCCGAGGATGTCGACTTCGAGCCGATGCGCCGCGTACGCCACGTCGTGGGGCGACAGTCGCTCGCCGCGCGCGGCTGCCAACGCGCCGAGCATTGCAACCGCGACCGCCGCGGACGTGCCGGCGCCGCAACCGGCCGGGACGGCCGAGCGCACGCTGACCTCCGCGGAGAGATTCTCGGGCGGTGGCGACGCGTCGATGGCGGCCTCCAACAGGGGGTGGCGGGCGACCCGAGTCGCCCCCGGGACGACGGGGTACCGGTCGCCGAAGGTCTGCACGTCGAGCACCACCGGCTCCGGACCCGCTCTCGCGCGGATCGAGACCTCCACCCCCGGGGTCACGGCGATGTTCAAGACTCGTCCCGGGCCGCCGAACCACGTGTCGGTCCATCCACCGTTGTCGCAGATCCGCACCGGAGCCGATGCCTCGATCACCCCTGAACACCCCATCCGTTCTTGGTCTGCTGCAGCACCACCAGTAAGCGCTCGAGGTAAGCGTTACACCAAGTTTTGATCCGAGACGCAGTCGGACTCGCGTCCTTCTGGTCGGGACTTTGGTCCTCTTCGCCGGAAGATGGCCGATCGGTTACGTGACGCTAATCCGCTGGTCGTTAGCGTCGATACCGCGATGCTGACGAAGAACCCCGTCGGCGATTCGGCACCTGCTCTCCCCCCTGTCGAAAACGCCAACCCTCTGGACGCGTCGCGTATGCGCCGTCGCCGGGTTCGGCTCGCGGTCGCGTCGATCGCCGGCGTGCTGTTGATCGCGGTGCTCTGGTCGCTCGGTCACGCAGTCCTGGTGTCGAACGGTGACCCGTTGTCGGCGAACGCGACCGAGTGGGCGCGTGGTCACTCGTTGGGCTGGCTCGTCGATGGTGTCGAGCATTGGTGGTATTCACACCATCAGCCGGCCAAAGGAGGTACGCCCAAGGGTGGCATCGCGCGGGTCGCTCCTGCGGTCGTTCATCCCGCAGTGGTCCACTCGGCGCACAGGCCGGTTGCAGTAGACAGAAACGTATGTCCGTCCGGCGTACCGCCGTTCGCGGCGGTTGCGCTCCCGGGCGAAGGTGCGTGGCACGACGTCGGGCGCACGAAGGGTGCGGTGTGCTTTGCGTATCTCCGACCGGACTCCGTGCATACCAGCGTGCTCGTCGGGGCGGCTTGGATGAACATGAGCGTTCTGACCGCGACGTTGCACAACGGCACGTCGGTTCCCGGTAGCGGGCCGTGGCGGGCCGGCCCGACGATTGCACCGTCGGACTACGGGCGGGTGACTGCGGCGTTCAACGGCGGGTTCCGCTTGGGCTCGAGCCGCGGCGGCTATTTCACCGAGGGTCGTACGGTGCGGTCGCTCGTGAACGGGCGCGCGTCGTTGGTCATCTACGCCGACGGCCACGTAGACGTCGGCATGTGGGGACGTGACGATCAGTTCGGTTCGAATGTGGCGTCGGTTCGACAGAACCTCGACCTGATCGTGGACGGCGGTCAACCCGTGGTGGGTCTGTCGGATGCGAACAGCAGCCAATGGGGAGCGACGCTGGGCAATCAGATCTACACCTGGCGTTCCGGTGTCGGCATCGACTCCCACCACAACCTCGTCTATGTTGCCGGCCCCGGTCTCGACGTTGCCACGCTCGCGGCAGTCCTTCAACGTGCGGGCTGCGTCCGCGCGATGGAACTCGATATCAACCCCGATTGGGTATCGCTCATGACGTATACCGGGACGCCGCCGGCCACGATCACTCCCACAAAGCTCCTTTCGAACATGCAGCGACCTGCAGACCGCTACCTGGGTTCGAACACCCGCGACTTCATCGAACTCGACGCTCGACGCTGAAGAACACCTATGACGACCGCCAAGACCAAACAACGGCAACCGACGCGATGGTCGAACCGACGCCACTACGTACTGCGGCGCCGCACCGTGACCCTGTCCGCGATCCTCTTCGTGCTTCTTGCCGTCGCGTTCGGTGCCTGGGCGGCCAGTTCGGCGCCGAGCCGCCCCGCGTCTGCAGACCGACAGACGAGGCCGCCAAACACGAACCCGCCGAGCCGCGCGCAGCCCGATCTCCGTGGAGACTCGTCCGGGCTGCGCGCGGGTTCCGACCCGTCGGCCCTGCCCGGGCCGATCCTCGTTGCCGACCGCGGTAACAACCGCCTCATCGAGGTCGACCCCCGGGGTCATGTCATCTGGGAGTTTCCCCGGACCGGCGACCTCGCGCCCGGCCAGACATTTCGAGTGCCCGACGACGCGTTCTTCACCCCCGACGGCAAGCAGATCGTCGCGACCCAAGAAGACGACTTCGTCGTCACCCTCGTGGACATCGCGACCCGCAAGATCGTGTGGCGCTACGGAACCCCCGGCGCCTCCGGCGCAGGTGCAAACCAGTTGTGGAACCCCGACGACGCGATCATGCTCCGCGACGGGCACATCATCGTCTCCGACATCAAGAACTGCCGCGTGCTGCTGCTGACGCCGGGCACGCAGACACCTGCGCAGCAACTCGGCCGGACGGGACATTGCAGTCACCGACCAGGAACCCGGTTCTCGAGCCCCAACGGCGCGTTCCCCCAGAACGACGGTCGGTTCCTCGTCACCGAGATCGGTGGCGACTGGATCACTTCCATGGGCCTCGACGGCGTCGTCTCGTGGTCGACACACGCGCCGGGCGTCCGGTACCCATCCGACACCAACCAGATCGGACCGGACCGTTATCTCACGGTCGACTACTCCCAACCCGGAAAGATCGTCGAATTCGACCACACCGGCCGTCTGCTCTGGCAATACGCACCGACCGGACCCGACCG
Source organism: Acidimicrobiia bacterium (assembly GCA_036511415.1). Lineage (GTDB taxonomy): Bacteria > Actinomycetota > Acidimicrobiia > IMCC26256 > PALSA-610 > PALSA-610. The sequence goes on along the minus strand of DATCCI010000603.1, from coordinate 218 downwards.
GCTCGACAAGCCGTCCCTTGCAGAACCCCTGCCGAACGGCAACATTCTCGCCACCGACGACGACAACAACCGCGTCATCGTCGTCGACCCGACGACCAACAAGATCGTCTGGCAATACGGGCATACCGGAATCGCCGGTCGTCAAGCCGGATACCTCAGCGACCCCGACGGCGCCGACGTCGCGCCGCCGTATTCACTCTCGACCACGTACTTCACCA
>DATCCI010000602.1:0-2951 GCA_036511415.1 Acidimicrobiia bacterium | reverse complement strand
GACCTTCCCGGTCGCGTTCAACGGGAGCGCGTCGACGATCTCGAAGTACCGCGGCACCTTGTAGTTGGCCATCTTCTCCCGGCACCACTCGTGGAGCTCATCGCGTGTGACGTTCGCGTTGAGCCGCGGGATCACGAACGCGTAGCCGACCTCGCCCATGCGATCGTCGGGAACGCCCACCACTGCGACCTGTCCGACCGCCGGGTGCTCGTTGATCATGTTCTCGATCTCCGCCGGATACGCGTTGAAGCCGCCGACGATGAACATGTCCTTGGTGCGGTCGGTGATGCGGACGTAACCGCGATCGTCCATGACCGCGACGTCGCCGGTGTGTAGCCACCCGCTGGTGTCGATGGCCTCCGAGGTCGCGCCGGGATCATCGAGATAACCGCGCATCACGTTGTAGCCGCGTATCACGACCTCGCCCGGCTCGCCCCGCGGGACCTCCGCGCCCTCGGTGTTCACGATGCGCACTTCGACGTCGGGGATCGCCCGGCCGGAGGTCGTCGAGATCGTTTCGGGATCGTCGTCGTGGCGGCACATCGTCGCGATGCCCGTCGCCTCGGTGAGGCCGTAGCCCGTGATGATCGTCTCGAATCCGAGCTCCGCGCGCATGCGCCGGACGAGCTCGACGGGGACCGGCGCCGCACCCGTGACCGCGAGCCGCAGCGACGACATGTCGAATTCGGCGAGTCGCGGATGATCGAGGATCGACTGGTAGACCGTCGGCGGTCCGGGGAGCATCGACACGCGCTCTTCCGCGGCGCGCGCCATCACCGCATCGACGTCGAACACCGCGTGCGGGATGATCGTCGCGCCCTTGACCAGACACGCCACGATGCCCGCGTTCAACCCGAACGAATGGAAGAACGGATTGACGACGAGGTAACGATCGCCGGCGCGCAGACCGACGACGGTCGACCACGCGTCGTACGCACGAACCGTCGCGCTGTGCGTCAGCATCGCGCCCTTCGGCCGTCCGGTCGTTCCGGAGGTGAACAGGATCGCGCACAGGTCGTCGCCGGTGATCTTCGCGGGCCGCGGAGCGTCGTGGCCGCGTTCGAGGAACGCTCCCCATCCCGGCCCGCGCAGATCGACGATCTCGCGGAGCCGGGGGAGCGCAGGCTCGGCGCGTAGCAGCGCTTCGTAGTTCGTGTCGAGGAAGTCGGTGACGGTGAAGAGCAGCCGCACATCGGCGCGCTCGAGCGCGTAGCGCGCCTCGCCGCCCTTGAAGCGCGTGTTGAGCGGCACGAGCACCGCGCCGGCGGTGAAGCTGCCGAGCGCGGCGATCACCCACTCGGTGCAGTTCGGCGCCCAGATCGCCACGCGATCGCCCGGCTCGATACCGCTCGCGACCAGGGCCCGTGCGGCCCGTTCGACCTCCTCGGCGAGCTCCGCGAACGTCAGTCGGGCCCGCTCGTCGACCAGCGCCTCGCGCGCCGCGAACGAGGCGGCGGCCCGGGAGACGAGTCCCGGTATCGTCGAGGGCAGTTGGTCGTCGGTCATGCCGACAACTTGCCACGACGAAAGCCCGATGCGCATGCCCGAGCCGGAATCCGGAAGATCCGCAGACCGGCGATCCGATTACGCGTCGCTACGGGTCGAGCGGCGGGGGCCGGTCGGTTGGCTCGTCTTCGACCGGCCTGCGGCCGCGAACGCGATGAATGCCGAGATGATGGAAGAGCTCGAACGGGCTTGGCACGAGCTCGACGACGATCCCGACGTGCACGTGATCGTCAACACCGGTGAAGGTCACGCGTTCCAGACCGGGCTCGACGTGGCGCAGCTCGCTCGCGATCCCGACGCGTTGCGGGAACAGTCCCGCCGAACCAGGCGGTTCGAGCTGCGCCTCACCTCGTGGCACAACGAGGTATGGAAGCCGGTCATCGCCGCGGTCAACGGTGTGTGCGCGGGTGGCGGTCTGCACTTCGTGGCTGACGCCGACATCGTCATCGCGTCGTCCGCCGCCACGTTCGTCGACCCCCACGTCTCCGTCGGTCAGGCGAGCGTGTACGAGACCATCGGCCTCGCCAGGAAGTCGCCGATGGAATCGGTGGCGCGGATGGCCTTCGTCGGCCGTCACGAGCGGCTCTCGGCCGCGCGTGCGTACCAGCTCGGCATCTGCTCGCAGGTGGTCGACCCGCCCGAACGGCTCCGAGCCGAGGCCCAGGCGCTCGGCGAGCTGATCGCGCGCAACTCGCCGGCCGCCCTCGCGCATACCAAGCGCGCGTTGTGGGCCGCGCTCGAGCGGGTCTCGCCATGAGTGAGCGTCGGGAGGCGGGTATCCCGGCGAGCAGCGAACGGGGCCCGAGCGGCCCGGCGCGCAGCGCCGAGAGCGGGCATGTGGAGATCGGCACCGCGATCGTCTCGTACATGGAGCCGCATCCCGGCCAGGCGGTCGCGTTCAATCGTTGGTACGAGCGCGACCACTTCCCCGCGACGGTCAGGGCCGGCCCCGGCGTGTTCGCGGGGGCGCGGTTCGTCGCAACGCGGTCGTGCAAGCAACTGCGCCCACCGTCCGGTCGGCTGTTCGGCGACCCGGCGCGGGGTTCATACCTCGCGGTGGCATGGGTGTTGCCCGGTAAGCAAGCCGAGTGGGACGAATGGGTCGGTCGCGAGATGGCGACGATCACCGCCGAGGGCCGGTTGTTCGCCGGCCGCGACCACGTGCACACCGCCGTGTACCGGTGCACCTGGCACTCGGGCTCGATCGACGCGACCGTCGCGCTCGAGCGCGGCTTTCCGGGTCTCATCGTCGTCGCCGACGAGCACGCCGCGCCCGGTCTCGATCTTCCGGTCGCGGATCTTCCGGTATCGGTCGGCCTTCGCCTCGACCGCACGATCGTCTCGCAGGCCGACCCACCGCCGCACGACCTCGTGCTCGGCTGGTGTGCCGGGGACCCGCTCGCGGCGTTCGCGACCTGGTTGTCGCGCGCCGACCCGTGCGGGTT
>DATCCI010000601.1:0-2133 GCA_036511415.1 Acidimicrobiia bacterium | reverse complement strand
CCAACCCGTGTGGTCTTTCGGCCAGACGGTGCCGAACCCCAGCGGGAACGTCTCGATCGCCTTCTCGAAATCCATGCCGTCGAGCCTCGTCCTTCCGGTCGTCCCCGGCCTGAGTGTGCCGACGTCGCTCCCGGCGTGCCCGAGCCTGCGCAACGAGCCGTGCCGGCCTTACCGGTCGATCGTGAACAACACGGCCGCGCAGTGACGTTGGTGCGCATCGAGGACGTTCGCTATATCGCAGCCTTGCGGGAACTCGTCCGGGCTAACGGCTGTACGTGATGAGTCGGCCGTCGCTCGTGCCGATGTAGAGGTTGCCCAGCGCCGCGACCGGACCGCCGGTGATGGTGCTTCCTGTGGCGGCGGACCACAGCGCGGTGCACGTTGGCTTGCCGCAGCCGGCCGCCGGGTAGGCGCGCACGGTGCCGTCGGCGGACGCGGTGTATACGAGACCGCCGGACGTGGCGGCGGGTTGGCGGGTGATGCCGGCGTGGGTATGCGCGGTCCACCGCGGCGCGCAGGTGGACTTGCCGCAGCCGTTGGCGGCGAACACTTGCAGGTCTCCATTGCCGGTCGGTACGTAGAGGGAGTCGTTGCCGACGGCCGGGGCGGCGCTCGCGGTTGCGGTGAGGGTCCCCGTCCACGCTTTCTTGCCGTTGGCCGCGTCGAGGGCGAAAACGCTCGTCCCTGCTGCGGCGAACACGGTCGCGTCGTCAGATGACAGGACGGGATGACCCGCGACCGCAGCGGCGGTCGGGTTAGACCACGCCGGTGGGCAGAGCGGCCGGCCGCCCACCGCGGTGCAGTTGGTCGGCGGTGTGAGCGGCCAGCTCTGCACGTTGGCGTTGCGGCCGATGAAGACGCGGTCCGGGCCGACCGCCGCGCTCGTCACAGCCGAGAGGGCGCCGGTGGTGACGTCGAGGATCGTGGACCAGCTAGCGCCTCCGACGCGCGCGTGCACGAACAGCGATGTCAGGCAGAGTTGGGCATCGGTGCATTCGCCTTGGGTACCGACGAGATTCGAGTCTCGTCCGATCACCTCGAAGGTGCGTTCGCCGATCGCCGTTCGCGTCTGGCCCGTCGCGGCGTCGAACACCTGGATCGAATCGCCGACGATGGCCGAGACACCGGGGACGGGGACATCGACCGTGCCGCCGACGAGTGTCGGGCTGCCGACGGAGTGAGGATCCGGCGCGCCGAACAACGCAACTGTCCAGCGGGTCGTGCCGTGGGCTCGCGTGAGCAGGGTCAGCTTCGCGGCGTCGGGGTAGCCGCCCGCAGTCACGTACACGCCGTCGGCCGACACGGCCGGGTCGTTCACTTCGGAACCGAGGTGCGCCGTCCACACGCGGTGCAGCCCGGCGACGTTCGCGGGGGTGATCACACCGTCGAGGGGATTGAACCCCGAGCGTTCGGCGTCGAATCCGGGCTGCAACCAACAGCCCGCCATCCCGAAACCCGCCACGAGCACCATCGCCGTGCGTAGAACCGGCCGCCTCATCACCCCACCCCCGAGTTCTCACCGAGCGTACCCGGACGGACGCGAACCGTCGATCGGTGATCGGGCGGTAGGTTCGGGCGGCTCCAGCTCGGGCGCGCACCCGGTCAAGGGACCCTCGAGCCGTGCCGATCCATTGCCTATGTCCCGACCGGTGCTGGTGGTCATCGGACCCTCGGCCAGCGGGAAGTCGACTGCCGTACGCGAGCTGCATCAGCGCGGCGTCGCGCACGTGCACCCGACGTGGACGACGCGCCCGCGCCGGCCCGACGAGAGCGACGGCACGCTCGAGCATCGCTTCGTCACCGACGCCGTCTTCGACGAGCTCGAAGCGGCGGGCTTCTTCCTCGGGACCGTTGCCTTGCCGGGCCTGCCGTATCGCTACGCGCTGCCCCAGGTGACGGTGCAAGACGACGGCCCGATGGACACGGTCATGGCGCGCGCCCCGTTCATCGATCTCTTCGCGCCGTACTTCCCCGACCGGCTCGTGTACGAGATCGAGGACACGCTCGACCGCGCGCGGCAACGACTCATCGAGCGGGGGAGCGCCGCGCACGAGATCGACGCGCGCCTCGCCGGCCACCGGGCCGAGATCGAAGCCGGACGTCGGATCGCGTCACGATGCTTCGTCAACGAGG
>DATCCI010000600.1:0-7288 GCA_036511415.1 Acidimicrobiia bacterium | reverse complement strand
CCTCGGATTCGCCTCCTAGTCCGAGCAGTACGCGCGAACGGCCCCGGCCGATGTCGGCCGGGGCGTCACGCGAGCGGAGAGAGTGGGATTTGAACCCACGGTGACTTGCGCCACAATGGTTTTCGAGACCATCCGATTCGGCCGCTCTCGCATCCCTCCGGGGCGAGATAGTACGGGATCAGGATGTGCGCCTGGATCGGAAGAACTCGGTGAGCAGGTTGGCGCACTCTTCGGCCCGAACCCCCGGTACGACGTTGATCTCGTGGTTGAGGCGCGGATCTGCCGCGAAGTTGTAGAGGCTGCCGGCCGCTCCGGCCTTCGGGTCGGCCGCGCCGAACACCAAGCGCCCGATGCGCGCCGCCCACGCCGCGCCGGCGCACATCGGGCACGGTTCGAGCGTTACCACGAGTGCGTAGCCGGTCAGGCGCCAGCTCCCGGCGTGGCGCGCCGCAGCCCGCAAGCCGAGTACTTCGGCGTGGGCGGTTGGATCGTGGTCGCGTTCGCGGGAGTTGTGGGCCCGAGCGACGATCTCGCCGGTCGAGAGGTGCACGACGACCGCGCCGACCGGCACGTCGTCGTGCACGAGCGCAGCCGCGGCCTCGTCGAGCGCGTGTCCCATCCATGTGAGCTCATCGCGATGCTCGTCGGCGGCGGATCCCATGCGCGATGCAGGATAGATGTGTAGGGGTCGACCGAGTCAGTCTTCGGCGAGCATGGTGTAGATCTCCTTGCGCGCGCGCTTCAGGATCTCGAGCATGCGTTCGACCTGCTGCTGGTTGCCCGAAGCGCTGACCTGCTTCGAGGCGACGAGGAGTTGACGGATCGCGTTGCGGAACTCGCCGACGCGCGTGTCGTTGCGCCCCGCGATCTCCCACGGCGTACCGCCCGCCTCTTCGATGCGGCGAGCCGCTTCCTCGCGGCCCGACTCGGTGACCTCGTACACCCGCTTCCCGTCGTGCTCGCCCGAGTGCGCGAGACCCTCGTCTTCGAGCAGTTGCAGGGACGGGTAGACCGAGCCCGGGCTCGGACGCCACGCGCCGGAAGTCTTCTCCTCGAGTCGTTGGATCACGTCGTATCCGTGGCCCGGCTCCTCGGCGAGGATCGCGAGCAGCGCGGTGCGGATGTCGCCGCGGCGCATGCGGCCGCCCCGGCGGCGTCCCTCCCAGCCCTCGGCGTCGTGCCGGTGGCCCCGGTGGGCTCGGCTCTGATCGTGGAAGTCCCTCATTGTTCGCTCCTTCTTGGCGGGCTGACGGTGTCCGCTCGCCGACATATATCGAGTGATTACGATATATCGTAACTGGTCGTGTGCGCGGGAGCAAGTTGCTCGGATTTTCGGGCCGGCCGAGCGGTCAGCCGGGCGGTCAGCCGGTTTGGGGATGGGTCGGCGTCGAGCCGTCCGCCAACAGCAGATCGAACCCGTCGGGCGTGTCGAGCTGGTCCGGACCGGTGCCGGGCCGGTCGGTCTGGCCGTATTGCCAGACGATCGCGTCGGTCACGGGATCGATGAACGCGACGCGGTGGCGGTAGTCGTCGTTCACCGCGATGAGCCCGTTCGCCAGCCGCTCGGCCAGGCTCGGATGGTCGAGCATCCCCGGTCCGCTCGCGGGCCGGTAGGTCCACACGATGCGTCCCTCGCGCGTGAACTCGAGGATGCCGCCGGGCTTTGCGTAGTCGGACACGAGATACAGATCGGGTCCGAGCTGCTGTGGATCGGACGGGTACGCGATCGGAAGGTGCACGGTCCACACGAGCGCGCCCGCCGGGGTGTACTCGGAGATCCACGAGCCGTTGATCTCCGAGACGAGGAGATTGCCGTCGGAGAGCGGTGTGTCGCCATTGGGGTACCCGACACTCCGCGGAGGGTCGTGCACGCAGTTCATCGTTGTTCCGATCTGCGAGAGCGGCCGGCCGGCCGCGCTGATGTGCAAGATGCGACAGTTCTTCGCGTCGGCAACGGTGTAGGTGCCGTCGCGCAGGAGGAACGCGTCGTCCGGCTGGTTCAACAGACCGGGACTCGAACCTGCAACTCTCGGCTGTCCGTAGGTCCATTCGAGGGCGCCGGACGGAAACGCGATCCTCACGATCGTGTTGTTCTCTTCTTGATTCGTGACGATCGATCGGCCGTGATCGGCGAAGAAGGCGTCGTCGGGAAAGTAGAACCCGCCCGCCGGCGGAGGCATCGAGGCGGAGGGATAGATCCACGACCGCTGCTTGTTCGCGTCGACGACGATCAGGCGGTTGTTGCCTCGATCGGCGATCAGGAGCCGGCCCGAGAACGGTCGAACGTTCGCGGCTGCAGTGGGCGACGGCGGAGTGGCGTTCGACTCTTGCAGCACGGCGACACTCGACGAGATCGAGGCGGCTTCGCCGCCGAGGAGATACGCGCGACCGTTCACCACAACCGCGGCGCTGTCGGCAACCGGTGCCGGCAGAGCTGCGGCGATCGAGAATTGCGCGCTCGACGGGTCGAATCGCAAGACGTCGGTCGAGGCGGCGCCGCCGGCGCGCCCGCCGCCGACGAAAAGGGATCCGCCGATGGATATCGCGGCGGCTTCGGTGCGGGGGCTCGGAAGCCGACCGATCACGCGTGCGTCGCCGGTTCGCACGTCGATCTGCTGCACGGCGCTCGACTCGTTTCCGGACAGCTCGCCGCCGAAGACGAAAACGTTGTCGCCGAGCGCGCCGACCGCGGGATACCGCACCCCGATCGGAAGCTGCGCGATCGCCCGGAACCGCACGCCGTCCGATGTCGCGAGCACGTCGCGCGTCGCGCTCGTCCCGTCGTATCCTCCGACCAGGTAGACGGTCGCCCCGATGGTCACGGCGGCGAGGTCGGCGCGCGGTTGCGGTAGGTGCCCGACGACGGTCGACGGACCGTTCGGCTGGAGCACCTGTACGACGTCGCTGACGTGCTGTGCGCCCCCGCCGAACACGAACCGTTGCGAGCCGAGTACCCCACCGGCGGCGTCGTGGGTCGGCACGCTCAACGAACCGGCGGATGTGGTCGCGCCGGTGTTCGGGTCTATGTGCAGCACCGTCGACACGGTGCTCTGGGTGCTGTCGAGGCCACCGGCGACGAGAATGCCGTTGCCGTCGGAGAAGGCGACCGCGCGCGAGCGCGGAGTGCCAAGCTGCCAGGACGTAGACGCAACGTCGAGGTGCGCGATGGCGGGCGCGCCGGTGGACGAACCCTGAGCTGCGGGAACCTTCGGCGCGACCGAAGGACTCCGATGGCTCGACGAGCCCGAATGCAGCGTCAAGGCGAGAGTGAGCGCGGTGATCGTGGTCAGCGCCGCTACCGCGAACGTTCGCCGTCTTCGGGTACGGCGTGAGATGCGGCGACGAGGTCGTCGCTTCACCGGTGCAGCTGATGCCAATGGTGGGCCCAATGCAACGACGCGAAGGCGAGCGGGATACCGACCACGGTTGCAGTCGCGAGGATGCCGAACCTCGCAGCCGCGCCGGGTGCCTGCCGGCGTCGTGAACGCCGCCAGTCGGCGAACGCGAGTGCGGGTGTCTCCAGCGCATGGCCGAGCACGTGCAACGTCATCGCCGCGAACCACATGATGAAGCTCGCCTTGTGCGCGAAAGCGAACCATCGCGAGCCACTGTCGAGGACCGCGGCAATCCCGGTCGCGAAGAGCGCGATCGTCGTGACCGTCACGACCGGGCCCAACGCCCGCAGCAGGAGTGGTGGTGGACCCTTGTCGACGTAGTCGCGCTGCCCCACGTAGTAGCGGGCGAAGCGATACATCGTGCTCGCGATCTTTGCCAGCACGAACGAGGCCAGGAGCATGCCGACGAACACGTGCAAGGAGATGAGTTCCCGGACGCGCACGACCGTCAACCCTTCGACGAACAAGAGCACGAAGATCACCGCGCCGAGCGAGCCGGTGATGCGCGCGTTGCCGGCGACATTGCTCGTGACCGGCGCGTCGGCCGGCGATTGCATCGAGTGAGAGGAGGTCGACACGTGCTGCTCCCGACGGGCACGTCGGACGCGCGCCCCCCGCGCACATAGTGCAACCACCGACGCGCGAATCCCGGTCGGACGCGACGATCTTTACCTGCGCATAACCGAATGCAGCCACGTCGGGTTCGCCCGTCGGTGGGAGACCCGACGTGTGGACAGGTATCCGCCGGTGACCGAGACTGTGCGAGGGGAAGGGGTGCGATGGCTACGGAAGGTCCGGATTCGGGCGTAGGCGGGGGCTACGTCAAGAGTTTGGGCACCATCGCGCTCGCGGTCGTACTCACGGCGTCCGCCACGCTCGCGCTGGTGGTGCTCATCCAGCTGTGGCCGGACGCGGCGGCTGCGGGGACGGCTCCGGCGTCTCGGCCGCTCGACGTTCTCACGTATCGCTTTGCGGTGACGCCCGACGTCAACCTGATCCTGCTCGTGGCCGTCGCCGGAGCATTGGGTGGTTGCATCCATGCCCTGCGGTCGGTGGCTTGGTACGCGGGGAACCGGGCCCTCAAGTGGAGCTGGGTCGCGTTCTACGTGTTGCTCGTGCCCGTGAGCGCGTTGACCGCCGTGGTGTTCTACCTCGTCCTGCGCGCCGGACTGGTCTCCACCCAAGGTTCCACGGGAGGCGTGAGTCCCTACGGGGTGACGGCTATCGGGGCGTTGGTCGGCCTCTTCTCCAGCCAGGCCGCCGAGAAACTCAAGCAGGTGTTCGAGACGCTCCTCACCAAGGCTCAGACCGGAAGAGATCACACGCCGCCGAACCCGGCATCGATCACCGCGATCGCGCCGAGCCACGGTCCGCAGGGAACCACGGTGACTATCCGGGGCCGCGGGCTGTCGGGCGCGACAGAAGCGCGGTTCGGCCAAGTCGCCGCGGCTGCCCCGGATGTTCGTTCTGACACCAAGTTGAAGGTCGTGGTGCCGAAGCTCGCGCAGTCGGGTCCGGTCACCATCGTCACGCCCCAGGGCTCGGCCATCAGCGCGCACTTCACGGTCGAGCTCTGACGACCATGACCCGCCCCACGACGACCCGTGCGTCAACTAGGGGTTGACGAACGAGACTCGTCAACCTAGAGTTGACGTATGACGCCGGGACCGAGCCTCCGGGAGCTGATCGCAACGGTGCGTGCCGACGCGGGGAGCGGTGACGCGCTCGACCAACTCGCGACGGCATCGAGAACCGTCGCCGAGCTCGAAGAAGTCGCCGACGCCACGGTCGCGTACTTCGTCGATCGCTGTCGCTTCGGCGGCCGCTCGTGGTCCGAGATCAGTAGGGCGCTCGGCGTGACGAAGCAGGCCGCGCACAAGCGCTTCTCGTTCGCAAACCTGACGCTCGATCGGTTCACGCCGAGAGCGCGTGCGCTCTTGCCGGCGGCAGTGACCGAGGCGCGCCGGCTCGGGCACAACTACGTCGGCACGGAGCACGTCCTGCTCGCGTTGTTCGCCGACCCGGAGAGTCTCGCCGCGAAGATCCTCGACGAGACGAAGATCGCGCATGCATCCATCGAGCAACAGATCCTGAACGTCACGCCGCGCGGATCAGGTGCGGGCGACGCACCGCCGTTCACGCCGCGCGCGACCGAGTGCATCGAAGGGACTGTCGCGGAGGCGCGGCGGCTGGGACACAACTACGTCGGCACGGAGCACGTCCTGCTCGCGTTGTTCGCGGAGCCGGACGGTCTTGCCGCCAAGATCCTCGGACAGCTGGGCGCGACGTACGACGACTTCCGAGACCGCGTCGTCGAGAAGCTCTCCGGTTTCACCTTCCCCCCGAGGCCGTCGCCCGAACCCGCGTAGCACTCCTACGCGGCCACGTGATCGGCGGTGGCGAGCATCTCCCGCCCGACCGGCTGCAGGCCGATGCGGGTACAAAGCAGCCCGGTCGACACGCGCTCGACGACGCCCCATTCCCAGATCGCGGCGGCGTCGAGGCCGACGCGTGCCGCCAGCCCGCGCGCCCGCTCGTGCGGGTCGCCGGCGAGGAGCTCGACGGGATCCTCCCGCATGACAATTCCCATGTCGTACTCGGCGTCAGCGAGCAGACCGTCGGGGTCGACGAGCCTGAAGCCGTCTCCCGCTCGGAGCGCGTTCCATTGGTGGACGTCGCCGTGGACGAGCACGGCGCGCTCGTCGTCGTGTGCGTCGATTCGGCGTGCCGCGCATGCGAGCGCGTCGTCGATGGCGCGCTCGGAGCACGGGCGGTCGAGCTCCTCCCAGGTCGCCGTGATGAACTCGACGAGCGACCTGCCCTTCTCGGCACCGTTCGGCAGACCGCAGTCCGGCGCCGGACGCCAGACGCGCGCCGCAGTCGAGCAGAGGATCTCGTGCCGTTGCGCGATCGGGAGCGCGAGCTCGTGCAACGAGACGCCGAGACGCTCGAGGAGCAGCGCGCCCCGCGCCGCATCGGCCTGCAGCAGCCGCGCGCAGCCCTCGCCGTTCGCGAGTCGAAGGGCGGTGATCTCGTTGCGGGCCGCGTCCGCGGCGCGGGGGACGACGAGCTTCAGCACGGCGGGAGTTCCGTCGGCGAGTGTCGCCTCTGCGACGAATGCCTCGGTCGCGTCGGCGTACGTGCGACCGACCACCACCGACCACTCCTGCTCGAAACCGGCGACGATCGCCCGAAGATCCTCCAGCCACTCGGTGGCGCCGACCGCGATTGCCTTGCTGCGCACGACCGGCGGCACATCGATCACGACCCGCACTCTTGCATGCAGCGGCGATGAGCGCGCCGGATTCGTCATTGGGTCGGGAAGCCGCGAAGTTCGACTTCGCGGGTCTGGCCGCCGGCGTCGAGGAAAGCCGCCATCCGGGGGTGAGCTTCGGGCTCGCCGAGGCTGGCGCGGAACAGTTGATCTTCGGTGAGGAGTCCGTCGATCGGATCGGGCAGCGCGGCGTCAACGGCGACTTTGGCACGGGCAATGGATCCGGCCGGGAACGAGGCGATGCGAGAAGCGAGGGCGTCGACGAACGGGCGGAGTTCGGGGTCGGGGAGGGTCCGGTTCACGTATCCCCACTGGGCGGCGGTTACGGCATCGATGTCTTCGCATCCGAGCACGATCTCGAGCGCGCGGCCGCGGCCGACCAGACGATGGAGTCGTTGCGTGCCGCTGCCTCCCGGGATGATGCCCACGGCGACTTCGGGTTGCGCCAGGATCGCGCGACCGAGCGCGGCGAAGCGCATGTCGAACGACAGGGCCAGTTCGCTTCCTCCGCCGCGCGCGATGCCTTCGACAATGGCGATGGTCGCCTTGGGCATCGTCCGGAACCGGTCGACCATTGCGTGGAACAGGCCGAGCTCAGAGTGGCGAGCGGTGTCGTCGG
>DATCCI010000599.1:0-4730 GCA_036511415.1 Acidimicrobiia bacterium | reverse complement strand
GCCAACGGCTCGCGATCGAGTACGCCGAGCGGTTCGCGACCGACCACCGCGCGATCGACGACGAGCTGTTCACGCGGCTGCGTGCCAGCTTCGGCGACGACGAGATCCTCGATCTCACCCTGTGCTGCGCGGTGTTCCTCGGACTCGGACGCACGCTCGAGGTGCTGGGGATCACCGACAACTGCCCACTCGACATCTGACGAGCCGACGGCGGGCGTCGGGCGATCAGGCGTCGTAGAAGAACGGCGCGTGGAGTCCGACGAGCGTGCGCGCCCGATCGGTGGTCGCCCGCGCGACGGCCTCGGGCGAAAGATGATTCACCTCGGCCGTCGTGCGGATGCGTTGCGCGATATCGCGCCGGGCGTAGTGCACCTGCAGGAAGTAGCGGCCGCGGCTGCCCGGGCCGGCCGGGAAGCCGCGGTGCCACGCGTCCGAGACGAAGAGCGCGACGTCGCCGGCCTCGACCTCGAACAGCTCGGGCGGGCGACCGTCGTACGAGAGGTCCTCCGCGTTCATCTTGTCGAACGGCGCGAGCCGGCCTGATCGATGACTGCCGGGAACGACCGCGGTCGGCCCGTCGGCACGGGTGCAGTCCTGAAGATAGACGTGCGTGGCCACCGCGAACACGGGGTACGGGATGCGATCGTCCCAAGGCACGCCCTCGGGCCGGGGCACGTGCGGACCGGCGTCGCAGTGCCACACCCCCCCGGGGAATTCGGGCGGGTTGCGCCACGCGGTGTTCGCGATGACGTGGCAGTCCTCGCCGAGCAGTGGCTCGACGACGCGCAGGATCTCGGGATGCATGATCGCGGCCTGGCACCCGGCGCCGCGATTGAACATCTCGTAGCGGAACTCGTCCTTGTCGTCCCGTACCCTCTCGGCGGCCGTCGCGTCGAAGGTCGCGTCGATCTCCTGACGCATACGGGCCACTTCGGTCGGATCGAACACGCCCCGCAACCGTGCGTAGCCGTCGCGTTCGAGCTGCGCCGACTCGTCGGGAGCATCGGTCGGTTCGAGCAGGGTGAGATTCTTCACGAGCCGGCGGATCACTACTGCAACGGTAGGCGCGGGCCGGACCGGTACGCCAAGATCTCGCGGTGACACCAGCACACGACCACGCCGGCGTCGACCTCGGCGGCTACGACCCGGGTTACGGACCGCTCGTGTCGACTCGCGTGCGCATCGGGACCTGGAACCTCTGGGGAAGGTATGGGCCCTGGGCCGAGCGCATGCATCCGATCGAGGAGAGCATGCGCGCCGTCGACGCCGACATCTGGGCGCTGCAGGAAGTCTGGGCGGACGAGGAACACAATCAGGCGCGTGTGCTGGCATCGGCGCTCGGCTACGACCACGTCGTGTTCGGAGCGAACGTCGAGCGCGACGGCGCGTTCTCCGGGAACGCCGTCGTGTCTCGTTGGCCGATCCGGGCCCACGAGGTACGCGTGCTCCCGCGCACCGCCGGCGACGCCCGCGACGACGAGGGCGAGGAGCGACTGGTCGTCTTCGCCGAGATCGACGGGCCGCGCGGGGCGATCCAGGTGTACTGCTCGCATCTCAGTTGGCGCGACGACCACAGCGCCATCCGCCAGGCCCAGGTCGCGGAGATCTGCCGGTTGGTACGCGAACGCCGGCCGCGCACGTTCCCCGCGGTCTTGTGCGGCGACCTCAACGCCGAACCGGCGAGCGACGAGTTGCGGATGCTGACCGGGCAGGCCGCCGTCCCGGTGCCAGGTGTCATGTTCCGCGACGCCTGGCTCGCGGCCGGCAACGCCACACCGGGTGCGACCGTGTCGAACGCGAACCCGTTCAACGCCGCGGCGCTCGACCGCGACCGCCGTATCGACTTCGTGCTGGTCGGCACCCCGAAGCTCGGGGGCGTTGGGCACGTGCTCGACGCGCGACTCGCCGGCGACGCGCCCGTCGACGGCGTCTGGCCCTCGGATCACCTCGCGGTCGTCGCCCGGCTTCGCTACTGACCGGTTCGTTGTGGTTCACGGCTGCAGCATGAGCCCGATGCGGCGGGAGGCCACGCGCAGGCCGATCAACCCCATGACCACGAGGTAGGCGGCGTGGAGGATCAGCGTCCAGTGCAGTTCACCGATGACCAACGAGCGCTCGAGGACCACGCCTTGGTACAGCGGTGTGAATCGGACGACTGCCTGCAGCCCCGCCGGATAGCGCACCAGCGGAAAGAACGTGGCGGAGAAGAGAAAGAGCGGGATCATCGCCATGTTGACGTAGTCGAAGTCGACGAACGATCGCATGAAGGTGGTGGCCGCGAGGCCGACGCCGGCGAATCCGAAGCCGATCAATACCGCGCCGGGCAGCGCGAGCACCGACCAGCCCGAGCGCAGATCACCGAAGGCCAGCATCGTGAGCAAGAACGCGGCGGAATAGGTCGCACCGCGAAGCAGCGCCCAGGTGATCTCGCCGACCGCGACATCGCGCGGCGTGAGAGGCGAGGCGAGCACGCCGTCGTAGGTGTGCGAATACTTCATCTTGACGAAGAAGTTGAAGGTCGTGTCGAGCAGCGAGCCGGTCATCGCGGCGATCGCGAGCAAGCCGGGCGCGACGAAGGTGCGGTACGGCACGAGATGGCCGCCGACGCCGAGGTCGCCGACGAGCTTGCCGACACCGATCCCGATGGACAGCAGGAAGAGCAGCGGCTCGGCGAACCCGCTCAAGAAGATGTACCAGATGCGGCGGTACGCGAGAACGTTGCGTTCCACGATCCGCCACGGCCGCCGTCGCGACCGCGGCAAGGGAATGATGCGCAAGGTGGAGGTCACGAGCTCAACCGCTTCGCAAACGCGCGCACGCCGAACAACGCGCTCACGACCACGCAGCCGACGAGCACCGCAATGTGCGTGACGATCGCGACGGCGTCGAACCGTCCGGTGGTCGCCGCGCGTCCGAGCTCGACACCGTGCCACAGCGGCGACAGCGCGGCGAACGGCCGTAGCCCGCCCGGAAGCTGGTTGATCGGGAAGAAGGTTCCGGAGAACAAGAACAGGGGGAGCACGCCGAGCCGCATGATCATCGGGAACGAGAGGTCGGAATCCTGGGTGATCGAGAAAGCGGTGATCGGCGCGCAGAACGCCGCCGCGCACAAACCGGCGGCGGGAATCGCGAGGACGCCCCACGCCGACGGCACCGCGCCGAGCAGCGCGGCAACGAGGAGGAATGCGGCCGCGCCGAGCATCGAGCGCAGCGCGGTCCAGAGCACGAACCCGCCGTACAGCTCTCCCGGTCCGATCGGCGTGGCAACGACCCCGTGGAACTGGCGCATCCACTTGGCGCCACCGAGCACGGGCCACATCGACTCTCCTGCCGCGAGCTGCATGGCGCTCGCGACGAGCAGGCCGGGTGCGATGAAATCGAGATAGGCGAGACCGCCGACCGACCCGCTGTGCGCGCTCACCAAACCCCCCAGACCGATGCCCATCGCCGCGAGGTACAGGGCCGGCTGGACAAACGTGGTGAAGGCGAGCCCGCGCCAGAGTCGGACGTACACCAGCGCCTCGCGCTCGACGACGCGGATCAACGGAGGGGTCGACACGGTCGTACCTCAGTCCTCGAGCGTGCGCCCGGTGAGGGTCAAGAACACGTCTTCGAGGCTCGCCCGGCGCACGAGCACCGAAGCGGGGTCAAAGCCGTCGCTCGCGACCGCGCTCGCGGTGGCGTCACCGTCGTCGGTGTAGACGAGAACGCGATCGGCAAGGGCCTCGATGCGATCTCCGAACCGCTTGAGCTTGGCGACCTCCGACGCGGGATCGGCGTCGATGTCGAGGCGCACCTCGACGACCTCTCGGGTGACGTTGTCGGCGATCAGCTGCCGGGGCGATCCCTCGGCGACGATACGCGCGGTGTCCATGATCACGAGCCGATCGCACAGCTGCTCGGCCTCGTCCATGTAGTGCGTCGTGAGCACGAGCGTCACGCCGTTGCGCTTGAGCCGGTAGAGACGATCCCACAGGAGATGTCGAGCCTGAGGATCGAGACCGGTGGTCGGTTCGTCGAGCAACAAGACCTCCGGCCGGTTGATCAGCGACCGCGCGATGGTGAGCCGGCGCTTCATCCCACCCGAGAGCGGGTCGACACGCGAGTCGCGGCGATCGCTCAGCTGGACGAATTCGAGCAGCTCGGCGGCCCGTTCGCGGATCTCCGCACGCGGAAGGTCGAAGTAGCGGCCGTAGATCATCAGGTTGTCCCACACCGTCAGCTCGGTGTCGAGGTTGTCCTCTTGGGGCACGACGCCGAGGCGCGCCCGGATCGACGGTCCGTCGTGCTCCGGGTCGTCTCCGAGCACGCGCAGCACACCGCCCGACCGGGGCGAGACGCAACCGATCATCCGCATGGTCGACGTCTTGCCCGCACCGTTCGGACCGAGGAATCCGAACGCCTCGCCCGGTTCGATCGTGAAGTCGATGCCGTCGACCGCGACGAACGGACCGAACCGCTTCGTGAGCGCGCGCGCCTCGATCATCGGAGCCGACATGCCGGTCGACGCTACTTGTCGCCGGTCAGCCGGCCGGTCGCATTTGTGGTGGTGAGACGACGAGGACCGCGGTGACATCGCGGGGGTCGGGCTTGCCGAAACGCTTCATGACCTCGAGCATCGACACGACCGTTCCGAACGCCGCGGCGATGGTCGCGTCGGCGATGATGATCTCGCAGCGAGTATCGGTGGCCGCCAGCGTCGACGCGCCGTTGAAGCCGAACGAGCCGAA
>DATCCI010000598.1:0-3399 GCA_036511415.1 Acidimicrobiia bacterium | reverse complement strand
GTCCAGGGCTCCGGCATCGAAGAGAAACTACTACCCGGGTTCGCCTCGCCTTCACGGCGGGATCACGCCCCGACCTGGTCGGGTACGCCGCGCGCGGGCGATTAGCCTCCGCTCCCGATGCGCATCGCAGTCGTCGCCCCGGTGTGGTTCCCCGTGCCCCCCACCGGCTACGGCGGCATCGAGCTCGTCGTATCGTTGCTCGCCGACGGGCTCGTCGACGCCGGCCACGACGTCACACTGTTCGCGAGCGGCGGCTCGGTCTCGTCGGCCAAGGTGGTCTCGCCGATGGCCACGCCCCCCGACCCGCGCGATCTCGGCAACGCCTGGTACGACGGCTATCACGCGTTGTCGGCCTATCTGCAGGTCGATGGATTCGACGTCGTGCACGATCACGCAGGCATCGTGGGCCCGATCTGCGGTGCGATGCTGCACGGCCGTCCTCCCGTGGTGCACACGTTGCACGGACCGTGGACACCGCAGGCGCGCTTGCTGTACAGCGTCGCGGCCCAGCATGTACATCTGGTCTCGATCAGCGACGCGCAACGCGCCGACAATCCCGGCCTCCCGTACCTCGGCACCGTCCACAACGGGGTCGATCTCGGCTCCTACCCCTACCGCGAGCAAAAGGACGACGTGCTCGTCTACATCGGCCGCTCGAACCCGGACAAAGGACCGAAGGAGGCGATCACGATCGCTCGTCGGGCCGGGTTGCCCCTGCAGATGATCCTCAAGCGCAACGAGCCCCCCGAGCGCGCGTACTTCGAGCGCGAGATCGAGCCGCTCCTCGCCAGCGACATCGAGCTCTACGAGAACGTGTCGCACGAGCAGAAGGTCGAGATCCTCGGCCGGGCGTGCGCGATGGTGTTCCCCACCCGCTGGCCCGAGCCTTTCGGCCTCGTGATGGTGGAGGCGATGGCGTGCGGAACACCGGTCGTCACCACCAACTGGGGCGCCGCGCCCGAGCTCGTCGCCGACGGTGTCACCGGCTTTTGTCGCGACGGCGACGACGACCTCGTCGAATCGGTCCTCGCGGTCCGCACCCTGTCACCGGCGCGCTGTCGGGCACGGGTCGAGAAGCTGTTCTCGGCCGAGGCCATGGTCCGCGGCTACGAGGCCCTGTACGAGCAGGTGACCTCGGGCGGATAGCAGAATTTCCGGCGTCAGATTTCCACTACGGCCGTAGTGTTATTACAATGAGCGCCGTGGCTCCCCCCTCGCCTGCCGCCGTGTCGTCCGATCCCGCCGCCCGGCCCGCTCCGGCGCACCCCGCACTCGAGATCGACGACCTGCACGTCGCGGTCGACGACCGCGAGATCCTGCGGGGCGTGTCGCTCCGGCTCGAGCCGGGGTCGCTGCACGCCCTCATGGGCCCCAACGGTTCCGGGAAGTCGACCCTCGCCAACGCCCTCCTGGCCAACCCCGCGTACGTCGTCACGGCCGGGCGCATCCTGCTCGACGGCGAGGACATCACCGAGCTGCCGACCGACGAACGGGCGCGGCGCGGGCTGTTCCTCGGCTTCCAGCACCCCGAGGAGATCCCCGGCGTGTCGGTGCTGAACTTCTTGCGCCAGGCGATCGCCCGCCGCAAGGGGATCGACGACTTCTCGGTACTCGAGGTGCGCCTCGCCCTCATCGAGTGGACGAAGCGTCTGGGCATGGACAACGGCTTCCAGGAGCGATATCTGAACGAGGGCTTCTCGGGCGGCGAGAAGAAGCGCAACGAGGTCTTGCAGATGGCGATGATGGAGCCCGACGTGGCGGTGCTCGACGAGACCGACTCCGGACTCGACATCGACGCGCTCCGCCAGGTCGCGGCCGGCATCGCCGAGGTCCGCCGGGCGCGCCCGCATCTCGGCATCCTCGCGATCACGCACTACCAGCGGCTCCTCGAACACCTCGTCCCCGACGTGGTCCACGTCCTGGTCGACGGCCGCATCGTGGTCACCGGCGGGCCCGAGATCTCGCTCGAGGTGGAGGCACGCGGCTTCGAGGCCTTCCGAGCGCGCGAGGAGGCTTGGACGAAATGACCGCGCTCGACGTCGCGACCGTCAAGCGCGACTTCCCCATCCTCGAACGCAAGGTGAACGGCAAGCGCCTCGTCTACCTCGATTCCGCGTCGTCGGCGCAAAAGCCCCTCGCGGTCCTCGACGCGATGGACGACGCGTACCGCAACCACTACGCCAACATCCACCGCGGCGTGTACACGATCGCCGAGGAGGCGACCGCGGCGTTCGAGGACGCCCGACGGAAGGTCGCGCGATTCGTCAACGCGCCCCGGTCCGAAGAGATCGTCTTCACCCGCAATGCGACCGAGTCGATCAACCTCGTCGCCTTCACGTGGGCCCGGGCGAACCTGCACGCCGGCGACGCGATCGTGCTCTCGCACATGGAACACCACGCCAACGTCGTTCCGTGGCAGATCCTCGCGGCCGAACGCGGCGTCGAGCTGCGCTGGATCCCGCTGACGCCCGACTTCCGCCTCGATCTCGCGAATCTCGACGCGCTGCTCGACGGCGCGCGACTCCTCGCCATCTCCTCGATGTCGAACGTGCTCGGCACGATCAACGACATCCGTCCACTCGCCGACGCCGCGCACGCGCACGGCGCGCTCGTCCTGGTCGACGCGTGCCAGTACGTGCCGCATGTCGCGACCGACGTCCAGGCATGGGACGCCGACTTCGTGGCCTTTTCCTCGCACAAGATTCTCGGGCCCACCGGCATCGGCGCGCTGTGGGCGCGCTTCGAGCTGCTCGACGCGATGCCGCCCTTCCTCGGCGGCGGCGAGATGATCCGCGACGTCCGGCTCGACGGCTTCACGACCAACGACCTTCCGTGGAAATTCGAGGCGGGAACGCCGGCGATCGTCGAGGCGGTCGGCTTCGGCGCGGCCATCGATTACATCTCGGCTCTCGGCATGGACGCGGTGCGGGCCCACGAGAGGTTGATCACCCGTTACGCGCTCGAGGCCATCCGCGATCGCTTCGGTGAGTCACTCACGATCTACGGTCCGACCGACGTCGAGGATCGCGGCGGGGCGGTGTCGTTCCTGTTCGACGGCATTCATGCCCACGACGTCAGCCAGGTGCTCGACGAGGACGCGGTGTGCGTACGCGCCGGGCACCACTGCGCGAAGCCGCTGATGCGCCAGCTGGGAGTCCCCGCCACGACGCGGGCCTCGTTCTACGTGTACAACGACGAAGCCGACGTCGACGCGCTCATCGAGGCGCTGGCGAAGGCTCAGAAGTTCTTCGCGGTTTAGGATCGCTGCAGATGGCCGGACTCGAAGACCTGTACCGGGAGATCATCCTCGACCACTACCGTTCGCCGCGTAACCGCGGCGAGCTGGCGGTGCCGCCCGCGCACAAGGTCGAGGGCTTCAATCCGTTGTGCGGCGACGAG
>DATCCI010000597.1:0-3290 GCA_036511415.1 Acidimicrobiia bacterium | reverse complement strand
GTTCGCACGCGGTAGCCGGCCGAGGCCGACCGCTGCATATCATCGCGTGCGTTACTGCAATGTTTGCTATTATACATCTATAAGCGGTGGACGTCAAACTCGGCCCGGTGTTCATCACGGCTCGCTCCGTGCGGCCACAATGGTCCAATGGCTCGCGCTCCGTATCACCCGCGTACGGCGCGGAACCGCGCCCGCGGCCGTGGACGCCTGCGTCTGCGCGACGCGTCGGCGATGGCGATCGGTGGGATGATCGGCGGCGGAATCTTCAGCGTCCTGGGCGTGACCGTAGACCTGGCGGGCCACCTCGCCTTCGGCTGTTTCATCCTCGGCGGAGCGATCGCGCTCGTCACCGCACATTCGTACGCAACCCTGTCGCTGCGTGCGGGCCGGTCGGGCGGCCCGTTCGTATATCTACAAGATGCCGGCTCCACCCAGCTCGGGGCGCTCACCGCGTGGCTGCTGATCCTCGGCTACATCGTCGCGCTCGCCGTTTACGCGTTCACGTTCGGTCACTACTTCGCGAACGTGCTCGGAGGGTCCGACGCGGTCGCCCGCGTCGCGTCCGTCGGCGTGCTGGTCCTGTTCTTCGGGATCAATCTGCGCGGGGTGAGCGCGTCCGCGCTGACCGAGGACGCCGTTGTGTTCATCAAGCTCATCGCACTGTGCGCGATATCCGCAGTCGGCGTCTGGCACTTCTCCGTGCATCGCCTCACACCCCTGGCCGACCACGGAATCGGCGGACTCGTGCTCGGAGCGGCCTCGATCTTCGTCGCCTATGAGGGATTCGAGTTGCTCGCGTACGACTACGACGACATCGACAACCCCAAACGCACGCTGCCCAGAGCGCTGTATGTGTCGGTTCTGGTTGTCATCGTCGTCTACATCCTCGTGACCCTCGGTGCCCAGATGCTGGTCTCGGACGCGGTGATCGTGAGCCAGAAAGAGGTCGCGTTCGCGACTGTCGGACGCGAAGCGTTCGGGCCCGTCGGCCGCTGGATCGCGACGTTCGCGGCGCTCCTCGCGACCTGTTCCGCGATCAATGCAACCCTGTTCTCCTCGGCCCGCCAGATGCGCGACCTCGCCGACGCGAAGGAGCTCCCCGTTCGGCTGGAGCGAGAGGTCAACGGCCTACCAGTCGCGGCACTGGTGATGCTCACCGTTCTGGCCAGCGCGTTCGCGATGCTGCCCGGCCTCCTCGAAGTCCTGGCATTCGGTTCCGCCACCTTTCTCGGCGTCTTCGCGCTGGTGAATCACCTCGCGGCGCGAGCCACGCAGACGCCGATCGCGCGGATCGTCGCGCATGCCGGCAGCGCAGCTTGCGTCGGAGCGATCATCGCCCTCGGTTTCGAGCTCGCAGAACACGATCGGCCCGGGCTCGTCCTCATCGTCGCGTGTGTGCTCGGCCTGGTTCTGGCGCGACTCGTATTCGTCAAGACGAAACAGCACAAAGCCGCGGACGGATCATCGTGACCGATTGGGGCGGGTCCGCCGGGTAACGTCGTCACCTCGCTCGTTGGAGGCTCGCTATGGACATCATCGTTGTCGGAGTTGACGGATCCAAAGGCGCGCAAGCCGCCACACGATGGGCCGCGACCCAAGCACAGCAGAGCGGAGCGCGCGTCATCGCCGTGTACGCCGTACCCCGCTCCCAGCTCTGGACGATGTCGGCGGTGCAAGTCAACATCGACAATATCCTCGCCGAGTTCCGCGCACTCCTCGACGGACAGTGGACCGCACCGCTACGCAAGGCCGACGTCCAGTACACCACCCAGCTCGTACGCGGCGACCCTGCGACCGAACTTCTCCGTGCCGCCAAACGAACGCGCGCGTCGCTGCTCGTCCTCGGCGCAAAGAGTCACACCGCGCTCGCCGACATGATCGTCGGCGGCACGGTGCACAAGGTCATCAACCGCTCCACCCTGCCGGTAGTGCTCGTCCCGTCGCCGTCACCGAAGAAGCGCGTCGCGGCGCGCAAAGCCACGACAGTCCGCCGATCGAAGTAGAGCAACAGCTCTCGGCTCGATTTGTCGGCGGGTTGGGTGCCTTCAGCGAAAGACGACCAAAACGAGCAGTCCGAGAATCGCGCCGACCATCAATACAACGACCACGGCGCTAACGACGATCTTCGTCACCGAAGACGCGTTGCCGACACCCATCTGGTCGAGCACGGCTTCGCGCTCTTCGTGCAGCGACCATTCGTCCTCGGTCGCGGTACCGACCTTCGGTAGATGTCGGGAGTGCTCGGGCTTGCGCGGTTTGTTGCCCTTGCGGCCCATGCCCTCACGCTAACACCGACTGTCAGAAAGGCTGACCGAAGTCGCGCAACCCGATACGGGCAGCCTCGAAGGCGCGTTCGGCCTTTCGAACTTGGACGTTGAGGTCCGACCTGGTCCGCCGGAAAAGCAGATACGCGGTGTGCTCGACGTCGGTCCATGGTCGGGCGATCCGCACCTCGACCAAGCGAACGAGGCTTCGATTGCACTCCTCGAGCCGCGCCAAATGTTCCCCGTAGATCCGGCCGGACCGTGTCAGCGCGGCTTCGTATCGCCCGCGTAGCGCATGCGGATCCGGTCTACGCGCACGCGTCGGACGACCGGGGTCATCGCCGAGCATCATGGTTCTCCATTCGGCGGACTTTCTCCGACGGCTGTCTCGCCGACTCCGTCGCCGCCCGGTAGCGCGCCTCTGGGCGCCGACTCCGTGAGTTCGGTCTGTTGGTAGGTCGTGACCGAGCGTCGACCCATCATGAGCTCGGCGACCACTGCCGCGAGGAGGCCGGGTACGACGAAGCCGGGGCGTCCGGTCGCCTCGGCGACGAACATCACCGCCGCAAGCGGTACGCGATAACCGGCGCCGAGGAAGGCCGCGACACCGATCACCGTGAACAGCGACGTGTCGAGCGCGTTGATCGTTCCGCCCACCATGCGACCTGCGAGCGCGCCCGCCACGACGAGCGGGATGAACAAGCCCCCGACGCCGCCACCGGCAATAGTGGCCGATGTCGCGAAGCAGCGCAGCAGCAAGATCGCGCCGATCAACCACACACTGTGGGTCGGCTCGAGCGCCCACCGGATCGTGTCGTAACCGGGACCGGTCGTGAGGTTCTGTCCGGCGAGAAGCCGAGCGGCGACGAACATGCCGGCGAGACTGACGCCGGCGGCCGGCACACGAATCCAAACCGGAACGGATGTCACGACCTCTTTCGCTCGGCGCAGGAGCCAGGCGAACGCCCGCGCGCCGACGCCGGCGAAGATCCCGAGCAGGATCGCGGCGGTGAGATCCTTGAACGA
>DATCCI010000596.1:0-2150 GCA_036511415.1 Acidimicrobiia bacterium | reverse complement strand
TCTTCTACGTCGCGAACTGGCGCTTCATCTTCGACCAGCAGGGATACTTCCAGCTCTTCTCCGCCACGTCACCCCTGCGCCACATGTGGTCGCTCGCGATCGAGGAGCAGTACTACCTGGTGTGGCCGTTGGTCGTGCTCGCATGCCTCCGCCTCGGCCGCGGGTCGACGCGCCTCCTCGGTTCGGTGTGCGTCGTCGGTGCCGCGATATCGGTGCTCGACATGCGATTGCGGTTCCACCCCGGAGACCCCTCCGGTGCGTATTACGCGACCGACGCCCGAGCACACACGTTGCTCATCGGTGCGCTGCTCGCGTTGTTGCTGCTCGCGTGGAAGCCCGACGCCCGGGCCCGGCGCGTCCTCGCCATCGCCGCGATCCCGGCGATCCTCGCCGTACTCGTCGCGGCACACATCACCTCCGGGACGGGTGCGCATTACTACGACGGCGGCTCGGCACTGTTCGCCGTCGTCGTCGCGGTGCTGATCGCGGGCGCGCTCCAATCGGGTCCCGTGTCGTCGGTGCTGTCACTGCGGCCGCTCGCCTGGATCGGCCGGATCTCCTACGGCTTGTACCTGTGGCACTGGCCGATCGACGTCTGGCTCGTGCCGTCGCGCGTGCACGTCGGTGCAACGACGTTGAACCTGCTCCGTCTCGGCGTCACCTTCGCCGCCGCGGTCGCGTCGTACTACCTCGTCGAACGTCCGATCCGCGAGCGCACCTGGAGCCTGCGCCTCTCGGCCGTAGTCTTCGTGCCCGCGGCCGCGGTCATGGCCGCGATCATCGCGGCCTCCGCGGTCGGCGCGTCCGCACTGCCCGGTTTCATCTGGGGCTACGGCGACCCCCTCCTGTGCGGTGCACCGCGTCCGAGCGAGACGCGCGAGGCAATCACCGCCGTTGCTCGCAGCGGTCCGGTCTCGTTGCCTGCATCGGTGCGCGGCCAACGCGTTCTGCTCGTGGGAGACTCGACTGCGTGCAGCCTGTGGCCGGGACTCGAAGCCGTCGGCAACGCGGCCGGTATCGCGACCGATCAGGGCTCGGTCTTCGGATGCGGCGTCGCGAGCGGAGAGATCACGACGACCCGCAACGAGGCGATCACTCCGCATTCGTCGCGCTGCCCCGATCTCGTCGACTCCGACGAAGGTGAGGCGCTCGCGCGGTCGCGACCGACCGTCGTCGTCTGGATGAGCATCTGGGAGAAGTCCGACCTCGTCGTCGACGGCCGCACCGTCGTCGCGGGGACGCCGCAGGGCGAAAAGGAGATCATGGCGCGCATGGACACTGCGCTCGCGCGCCTCACCGCCGGTGGCGCGCGCGTCGTCATGATCACGGAAGCGGCGCCCGCCCCCAATCCCGCGCAGGGCACGCAGACCACGAGCCTGAAGGCCGACGACGACGGCTACGTGCGGCTCAACGCCCTGCTGCGCCGTTTCCAGGCGCGCCACCGCGACAAGGTCACCCTCGTCGACCTGGCCGCGAAGCTGTGCCCGAGCGGGCCGCCGTGCCCCGAGCGCGTCGCCGGGCTCCACGCTCGGCCCGACGGGCGTCACTTCACTCCGACGGCCGCCGCCTGGGCCGCGCGCTGGGTCCTGACCCAGATCTTCGGAACCGCACGATGACCACCGTCCTCGCTCCCGTCGACGAGGAACCCGATGTGCACCGCCCGTCGCGCCGGCGCCGGCTCGGCCTCGCTGCACCCGTATACGTGCCCGCGCTGATGATCGCGATCGGCGGCTGGCAGCACCGCTGGATGGACGAGGACGCGTTCATCAACCTCCGCATCGTCGACCAGATCTTCGCCGGTCACGGTCCGGTGTTCAACGCCGGCGAACGCGTGGAGGCGTCGACGAGCACACTATGGATCGTGGTGCTCGTCGTGGGCCGCGCGTTGTTCGGCGCGCTCACGAGCATGGAATGGATCGCGTTGCTGGCGAGCCTGGGTGCCGCGGTCGCCGCGTTCGCGGTCGCGGGCAAGGCGACTCGCCTGCTCCACCGCGACGAAGACGGTATCGTCGTCCCCGTCGGCATCGTCCTCGTCGCGTCCGTCGCGGTCGTCTGGGACTTCTCGACCTCAGGGCTGGAAATGGGCCTCGTCTGGTTGTGGATCGCGGCGGCATGGTTCGTTTTGGTATCGGCCGCGCGGTCGGAACGGA
>DATCCI010000595.1:0-10571 GCA_036511415.1 Acidimicrobiia bacterium | reverse complement strand
ACTCACTCGGGCCCACGGGAGGAGATTGGCGTGGTGTTCGACGACCGTCGTGACGACGACATCATCCGAAGTCAGCCGAAGCCGGTATGCGAGATGATTGATCGCCTCGGTGGTGTTCCGGCAGATGATCGCGATGTCATCGCCGTCGGCCGACCGGCCTGCGAAGCGGAGGATCGCAGCACGGGCGAGCTCGTACGCGTCCGTGGACGCCCGTGACTTGTAGCCGGCACCTCGGTGCACGCTCGAGTACCACGGTAAGAACTCGTGAACCCGGGATGCGACCGCCGGCAACGCGCTCGTCGACGCCGCTGCGTCAAGATTGAGGTACCGACGCGAGACGCCGTCGACGCACGGGACTTCCATATCGTCGCCCACGAGCCGAATCGCGCGTCCGGCCGCCTCCGCGCCACGGCTGGCGTCCGTCATGGCCGTTTCTGCGGTGTACGCGTGGCCCGCACGAGAACGTCGATCGCGATCTTCTCTCCGTCGTCTGTGGGCACGGGACGTCGGACCCGTTCGGCTTTGACAGTCTCGAGGCCGACCAGGTCCGCGACGACATCATCGGGTCCGTACAGAACGGCGGTATCGCGTGGGCCGCCCCAACCTTCGCTTGGGTTCGTGATGTCGTGACCGACGACGAGAAGGGATCCGCCGGCCGCGACCGCCGCGGCGGCGTGACGGAACGCGACACGCCGCGCCGCTTGGGGCAGATGCAGATACATGACGATCACGAGGCCGAAGCTCTCTGGTGCCGGCATGTACTCGGTGACGTCGGCGAGTTCCCAGTGCACCGACACGCCGCGCGCGTCGGCAAGACGGCGCGCTTTGTCGAGGCCAACGTTCGAGAAGTCGACGCCGGTCACGTCCCAACCGCGTTCGGCGAGCCACACTGCGTTGCGGCCTTCGCCGCACGCGAGGTCGAGCGCTCGCCCCGGAGGCAACGTCTCGGCTTCGGCGACGAAGAATCGATTCGGCTCGGCCGACCACACGAGGTCATCACCTGCGTATCGCTCGTCCCAAACGTTGGAGTCCACGACCACACCTCCCTAACGGGCGAGCTTCATGAACATGCGCTCGACACTCTCGAGCGGATAGCCGTCGGCCTCGGCCTCCTCGGGGTTCTCGATGCAGTACGTCAGTCCGGCGGCGATGATCTTGAAGCCGGCTTGTTCGAGCGCCTTGGTGGCGGCGGAGAGCTGGGTGACGACATCGCGGCACTCCCGCCCTTCGGCAAGCATGCGCTCGACGGCCTGCACCTGGCCGGCCGCTCGTCGCAGGCGCTTGCGGACATCATCGACGACATCGTTTGGGAGCTCCATCGTGTCCTCCTCGGGAGAGTTCAACTCTATACCCCCCGGGGTAGACAATGATACCCCCAGGGGTATAGGCTGACAGTGGTTCGAGGGCGCGTCACGCTCGTCGTCGCCCGTCTCCGCGTCCCATAGGAGCGTCGCAATGAGCGTCACCCACGACATCCCTCGCACCGGGCACGAGCCGTCGGAGCCGCCCGACCCGAAGGCGCTGTTCTCGCGGCTCGCCGCGTTTTCCGCCCGGCATCGCCGCGGTGTCATCGCCGTGTGGATGCTCGTGGCGTTCGCAACCGCGCCACTCGCACTCACGCTCACCAGCGCACTGTCGGGTGCCGGGTGGGAAGCGCAAGGCTCGACCGCGCAACGCGTGCGCGACGAGATCCGCCGCGACTTCCCGCACCTCGGCGCCGAAGCTCCGGTCGTCGTCTACCACCAGCAGACGCCGATCGCGGCGGATCCGGCTCCACTGAATCGGCTCGTCACGCAACTGCAGCACGCGCCGCACGCGCGCGCCGTACCGAACCCGCTCGCGCTTCCCGCGAGCGCCGGACTTCTCTCGCGTGACGGCCACACCGCGCTGATTCCCGTCGACCAGGTCGTGAAGAACGACGCCGCCCGTCCGACGGCTGCCGGCGAGCTCGGCACCTACGTCGCAAAGCTCAGCCTCGCTTCGGGAGCGCGCGCCAACGTGACCGGCGAGTGGCCCGTGTGGAGCGACTTCAACAAGATCAACGCCGAAGCACTCCATAAGGCCGAACTCGTAAGTGGCCTGCCCACCTTGATCCTGCTGTTCGTGGCGTTCGGCATGCTGCTCGCCGCGGGCCTGCCGTTGATCCTCGCATTGGCCGGGATCGCAGTCGGTTTCGCGCTCCTGCACGTCCTTGGCTGGGTCATGCCGATGTCGGTGTGGTCCATGAACTTCTCCATGATGATCGGACTCGCGGTCGGCATCGACTACAGCCTGTTCATCGTCAGCCGCTACCGAGAAGAACGCGTCGAAGGCAAAGACAGCCTCACCGCGATCGAAAACACCATGTCGACCGCAGGCAAGGCAGTATTCCTCTCGGCATTGACCGTCGTCATGGCGCTGGCCGCCGTATTCCTCGTGCCGGTCATGGTGTTCCGGTCGATGGCCCTCGGCATGATCCTGTCGGTCGTCGCAGTCGCGCTCGCATCGCTCACGCTGCTGCCTGCACTGCTCATCGTGCTCGGCGACCGCGTCCTCGTCCGGAAGAGCACCGAAGACGCCGACATCACCGCCGAATCCCGCTGGCAACGCTGGACCGGTATCGCGCTGCGCCGGCCGGCAACCGTGCTGGCGATCGGTCTCGTCGTGATCGGCGCGCTCATCGTCCCCGCACTCGGCATGCATCTCGGCATGCCCGGTGCGAAGGTCGTCGACAAGGGCAACACCAGCCGCGACGGCTACGACATGCTCGTCTCCGCGTTCGGTCCCGGCGCCGCCGCACCGGCGTTCATCACCACGCCCGCCGCTGATGCCGCCACCGTGGCGCGGATCGCGACCACGGTCCCCGGCGTCGTCGACGCACGCGTCGTCACCCCGCCGGCATCGACAGGTCGCGTGGTCGTACGCGTCATCGGTTCGACCGCAGTCGACGATTCGCACACCGCGACGCTCGTGAACACATTGCGCTCCCGCATCTCGAGCGCCGTTCCGACCGCGCAGGTCGGCGGCCCCGCTGCGCAAAACCGCGACCTCACCGCGGTGCTGGTCGGACGTGCGCCCTACGCCATCGGCCTCATTCTCATCGTCGCCTTCCTGTTGTTGCTCATCGTGTTCCGGAGCCTCGTCATCGCGCTCACGTCGATCTTGATGAACCTCCTCACGGTCGGCGCCGCGTTCGGTTTCGCGACCCTCGTGTTCCAACACGGGTTCGGCACCGAACTCCTCGGGATCCAGCACCAACCGTTCGTCGACGCGTGGGCACCGCTGTTCTTCTTCGCCCTGCTCTTCGGGCTCTCGATGGACTACCAGTTGTTCCTGCTCGCCGCGATCCGAGAGCGTTACGAGGCCACCGGCGACACCAAGCGCGCGATCGGTGAGGGCATCGCGCGCACCGGCCGGCCGATCACCAACGCCGCGCTCATCATGATCATCGTGTTCATCGCGTTCGGCATCACCGGACCGATCCCACCCACCGAGCTCGGCCTCACCCTCGCAATGGCAGTACTTCTCGACGCGACCATCGTTCGAGTGATGCTCGTCCCCGCCACCATGGCGCTCATCGGCGACCGCAACTGGTATCTGCCGAAATGGCTCGAACGCATCCTCCCGCACGTGCACTTCAGCCACTGACGACCAAACATAGGAGCCCCCGCCATGCCTGCAACCACACATGACACCTCGCCCGGAGCGATTACTTCAACGGACCGGACCTCATGGCCGCTCGAACGCGTCCTCTTCGCACTCGCGGGAACCATGACCCTGCTCAGCGCGCTCCTCGCGGCAACCGTCAGCCCCTGGTTCCTCCTCCTGACCGCATTCGTCGGGATCAACCAATGGCTCTACGTGCGCTTCGGGAACTGTCCCGCATCGCTCGTCCTCGGCCGATTCGGCGTGTCGCGAACATGTCGCTGGTGACCGCCGCCTCGCCGCACAATGACGCGCCGGTCCTGCCCCACGAGTCCCTTGCGTGCCGTTCGGAAGGCCCGGCGAGGCCGTTGGGCCCTGGTTGCCGGACACGGCTTCGCTCAATCTCCAAGGTAGGAGGTAATCACAGTGATGACGAGATGGCATGATGGCTGGGGTCCCGGGGCCTGGATCGCGATGGCATTCGTGATGCTCGTGTTCTGGACCATTGTCGTCGCCGCGATCATTGCCCTCGTTCGATCGAATCAGGGCCGCGGCCAAGATCACATCGTCGGCCGGGCCGACGATCCCGAACGCATCCTCGCCGAGCGCTTTGCCCGCGGAGAGATCGACGCCGACGAGTACAAACAACGGCGCGACCTCCTCCGATCGAACTGACGATGCGAACCCGAACGCTCATCGCGCTCAGCGCACTCGCAATCGTGTTGCTCGCCGCAGCGTCGACCCTCGCGATCGGCGCCGCACGCGACGGCTTCGACTCGAGCAACGTCGGACACCGAAGCTCCACCCAAACGACGTGCACCGTCTCGAACCTTCCCGGCACCGTCGTCAACGTGTCTGTAACGAACATGGGTGGGCCCATGATGGGCGGGGCCGGAATGGGAGGCGGCGTGCGCGGCGGAATAATGCGCCTCACCGCCGACGTCACCTCCGTGCCACACGGCACGGTGTCGTTCGTCGCGACGAATCTCGGATCGATCAACCACGAGCTTGTCATACTCCCCCTCCCCCACAACCAAATCGTCGGCACCCGACCGCTTCGCGGCGACAGCACCGTCGACGAGGCCGCAAGCATCGGCGAAGCCTCCAATACCTGCGGATCCGGCACCGGCGACGGCATCGCACCCGGAGCGTCCAGCTGGACAACGGTCACCCTCGCCCCCGGTCGATACGAGCTCGTCTGCAACCTCCCCGGCCACTACGCCGCCGGTATGTACACCCAACTGACCGTCCAGTAGCTCCGAAGGCCCTTCATCCCAACCCCGCGTCGCGCTCGGGCACCCGGCTTCCACGACTCCATCGCGCACTTCGAGCTAAGAGCCCGAGTACGAGGCCTGCAGAGCTGGCGCCGGCACCGAGCGACACACCACCGATCACTGCGCGGCCGACCCCGAGGTGGTCGAAGAACGCCACGACCTCGTCGGCATAGCTATCCATCCGGTGTGCGGAAGCCTGCGGCGGCTTGTCACTGCGTCCGTACCCGTGAAGATCGAGCAACGCGACTCGGGCTCCGCGCTCGGCAAGCGACTTGGCCGGCCCGCGGTTCATCTGTGATTCCATGAGGAGTCCGTGCATGTGCAAAAGCGCACAGTCGCCGGTGCCGTGCACGTCGTGGGCGAGACGCGCGCCGCCGTGCTCGAACGAGCCAACTTCGATGGGCGTGGACCCATCACCTCTGTGGGGAGTTCGGGGAAGAGGGCATCCTCACAACGCGGTCGGCGGCGACGGAACTTGCCCGGGATCTCTGGGACCGATGGTCCTACACTCGGAGTCGTCGCGTGTCGGCGAATGGCGCCTGACCGACGCTGAGTCGGCAGAAGGCGCGCGGCGCGCCCCGTGAGGAGAGCCGCCGGTGGATTGGAAATGTCTCGATGGCAATGAGGCCGCGGCGCGTGTCGCCTACGCCCTCAGTGAGGTCGTCGCCCTCTACCCGATAACCCCCGCGTCGACGATGGGCGAGCACGCGGACGACTGGTCGGCGGGCGGGCGGCCCAACCTGTGGGGTTCGGTCCCCGAGGTCGTCGAGATGCAGTCGGAAGGTGGCGCGGCCGGCGCGATGCACGGCGCGCTGCAGACGGGCGCACTGGCCACGACCTTCACCGCTTCGCAGGGCCTCCTGCTCATGATTCCGAACATGTTCAAGATCGCGGGAGAGCTCACTCCGTGCGTCGTACATGTCGCCGCCCGTACGGTCGCCACGCACGCGCTCTCGATCTTCGGCGATCACAGCGACGTGATGCACGCGCGCGCGACCGGTTGGGCGATGCTCGCCGCCGGCTCGGTGCAGGAGGCACACGACTTCGCCCTCGTCGCCCATGCCGCGACCCTTCGCTCGCGGGTGCCCTTCCTGCACTTCTTCGACGGATTCCGCACGTCACATGAGATCGACAAGATCGCGCTGCTCGACGACGACGACCTCCGCGCGCTCGTGCGCGACGACGACATCGTCGCTTTTCGCGAGCGCCGCCTGACTCCTGAAGCGCCCGTCGTGAGGGGCACTGCGCAGAACCCCGACGTGTTCTTCCAGGGCCGTGAGGCACAGAATCTGTTCCACCTCGCGGTACCCGGCCTTGTCGCCGAGGTCATGGAGGAGCTCGCGGAGCGCACCGGCCGCCGCTACGGACTCGTCGACTATCACGGCGCGCCCGACGCGGATCGCGTTGTCGTCGTGATGGGCTCGGCGTCCGGCGCCCTCGAGGAGACCGTCGACGAACTGGTCGCCGCCGGTGAACCGGTCGGCATGCTGCGCGTGCGGCTCTTCCACCCGTTCCCGTCCGCTGCGCTCATCGCTGCGCTTCCACCGACCGTGCGCTCCCTGGCGGTGCTCGACCGGACCAAGGAACCCGGCGCGGTCGGTGAACCGCTGTACCTCGAAACCCTTGCGGCGATCACCGAGGAGATGGACACCGACGCACCGCCGTTCGCGACCGCGCCTCGTGTCATCGGTGGTCGGTACGGACTGTCGTCGAAGGAGGTGACGCCCGCGATGCTCGCCGCGGTCTTCACCGAGCTGCGCTCGGCGCGCCCGAAGCGCCACTTCACGATCGGCATCAATGACGACGTGACCCACCTCAGCCTGCCGTTCGATCGCGCGTTCGGAACCTCCCGGCCCGACGGCGAGGTGCAGGCGTTGTTCTTCGGCCTGGGCTCCGACGGGACAGTCGGTGCCAACAAGTCGTCGATCAAGATCATCGGCGAGAACACCGACCTGTGGGCGCAGGGCTACTTCGTCTACGACTCGAAGAAGTCGGGCTCGGTGACGGTGTCGCACCTGCGCTTCGGTCCACAACCCATTCGCAGCACGTATCTCATCGACGGCGCCGACTTCGTCGCCTGCCACCAGTTCGAACTGCTCGAGACGACGAAAGTGCTCGACGCGGCCAAACCCGGTGCGACGTTTCTGCTGAACAGTCCCTACGGGCCCGATGCGGTCTGGAACCAACTTTCGAGCAAGGTGCAGCAACAGATCGTCGACAAGGCGCTCCACTTGTGGGTCATCGACGCGTACGCGGTGGCAAAGGAAGCGGGGATGGGGAATCGCATCAACACCGTGATGCAGCCGTGCTTCTTTCAACTCGCGGGAGTGCTCCCCGCGGCGCAGGCGACTGCCGCCATCAAGGCCGCGGTGGAACAGACATACGGGCAGCGGGGTCGTGCCCTCGTCGAGCGCAACTTCGCCGCGATCGACGAGTCGCTCGCCCGGCTCGCTCGTGTCGAGGTGCCGGACGAGGTGACGAGCAAAGTTGCAATCGCGGCCGTCGTCCCGGACATCGCCCCCGACTTCGTGCAGCGGGTCACGGCACTGCTCATGGCCGGCGAAGGCGACCAGCTCCCGGTCAGCGCGCTCCCCGTCGACGGGACGTTTCCTTCCGGCACCGCCAAGTACGAAAAGCGCGGCATCGCCAAGGAAATCCCGATCTGGGACCCGGACATCTGCATCGACTGCGGCAAGTGCGCGATCGTCTGCCCGCACGCCACGATCCGGATGAAGGTGTTCACACCGGAGACGGTCGCGGGCGCGCCGGCCGAGTTCCTCGACAAGGAGTTCCGGTCGAAGGACTTGGCCGATCACCGGCTCACGATCCAGGTCGCGCCCGACGACTGCACCGGGTGCGGAGTCTGCGTCGACGTGTGCCCCGCGAAGAGCAAGACCGAGGTCCGTCACAAGGCGATCAACATGGAGCCGGTCCTCGAGCACCGCGACATCGAACGCCGGCGTTGGGAATACTTCGAGTCGATCCCTCCACTTGCCCGCGACCTCCTTCCGCACGACAGCGTGAAGGGCTCGCAGGTCCTCGAACCGCTCTTCGAATTCTCGGGAGCCTGCGCGGGGTGCGGCGAGACCCCCTACCTGAAGCTCGTGACGCAGCTGTTCGGCGACCGGATGATCGTCGCCAACGCGACGGGCTGCTCTTCGATCTACGGTGCCAACCTGCCGACCACGCCGTGGACCACCAACGGCGACGGCCGCGGACCGGCGTGGAACAACTCTCTGTTCGAGGACAATGCCGAGTTCGGGCTCGGAATGCGGCTCGCGCTCGACGCGCAGACCGCCCAGGCGCGGGGCCTGCTGTCGCGGCTCGCGCCACGCATCGGCGACGACCTCACAAGCGCGCTGCTCATCAACCCGCAAGAGACCGAAGCGCAGGTCGTCGAGCAGCGGCGGCTCGTCGAACAGTTGCGAGGCGCCCTCGCGGCGATCCGTGACGACGACACGGCTGCGGCTGCGCGGCGGCTCGACACCATCGTCGGTTCGCTTGTCCGCCAAGGCGTCTGGATCATCGGCGGCGACGGGTGGGCCTACGACATCGGGTTCGGAGGTGTCGACCACGTCCTCTCGTCGGGCCGAGACGTGAACCTCCTCGTTCTCGACACCGAGGTGTATTCGAACACCGGCGGGCAAGCGTCGAAGGCCACCCCGCGCGGCGCAGTGAGCAAGTTCGCCGCGGCCGGCAAGAGCACCGCCAAGAAGGATCTCGGCGCGATCGCGCGAGCCTACGGGAACGTCTACGTCGCCCAGATCTCGATGGGCGCCAACGAGCTCCAGACCACAAAGGCGCTACTGGAAGCCGATGCGTGGCCGGGGCCGTCGCTCGTCATCGCGTACTCGACCTGCATCGCCCACGGCATCGACATGTCGAAGTCGATGACCCACCAGAAGGACGCCGTGCGTAGCGGCTACTGGCCGCTCTATCGTTTCCATCCCAGCGAGATCGACGACGGTCAACCGTTCAAGCTGGATTCACACAAGCCGACCATCCCGATCCGCGAGTTCGCCGCCACCGAGACCCGCTTCGCGGTGCTCGAACGCACACACCCCGAACGCGCCGCGTATCTCGCGGCGCTCGCGCAGGCCGACGCCGACGAGCGGTGGCGCTATTACGAGCAGCTCGCCGCGATGCACCGGACGGTTCCTCACGGGACCGAACCAGAGATCGTGCCCGACGTCGACAGTGACGCCGGCTACGTCTACGACGTCGAAGAGGGTCCGTGAGCACGCCGCCCGACCTGCGGACCCGCTACCTCGGGCTCGACCTCCGCTCGCCGATCGTCGCCTCGGCCTCGCCGCTCAACGATCAACTCGAGAGCGTGCGCAGTATCGAGGACGCCGGAGCGGCTGCGATCGTGATGCCGTCATTGTTCGAGGAGGAGATCCTCTTCGAGGAGATCGACCTCAACATGTCGTTGGAGTCCGGAAGCGGGCATTTCGCCGAGGCGCTCGACTACTTCCCGGCCGTCAGTGAGATCGCGACCGCGGCCGATCGCTACCTCGCGCGGCTCGAAACAATCAAGGCCCAATGCTCTGTGCCGGTGATCGCCAGCCTCAACGCGACCTCGACCGGCGCCTGGATCCGTTACGCGCGGCTCATGGCCGACGCCGGCGCCGACGCCGTCGAGCTCAACCTGTACCACGTGGTTGCCGACGCCTCCCGGAGCGCCGCCGACATCGAAAGGGCCGACATCGAGCTCATCGAGGCGGTGCGGGACGCCCTCGACATCCCGCTCGCCGTGAAGCTCAGCCCGTACTACTCCGCGATGGCGAACTTCGCACGGCGGTCCGTCGACGCCGGCGCCGACGGACTCGTCCTCTTCAACCGCTTCTACCAACCGGATCTCGATCTCGACAGTCTCGATGTCGTCGCGCGGGTCGAGCTCTCCCAGCCGTGGGAGCTGCGTCTGCCGCTGCGCTGGATCGCCATCCTGCACTCGCAACTCGAGGGCTCGGCGTCCCTGGCCGCGAGCTCCGGCATCGCGTCGGGGACCGACGTGGCGAAGGTACTGCTCGTCGGCGCCGACGTCGCGATGATGACCTCCGCGGTTCTCCGAGACGGCCCGAACCACATCGCCGTCGTCGAGTCGGAGTTGGGGGCCTGGATGAGCGAGCGGGAGTACGAGTCGGTCACCCAGCTGCGCGGCAGCGCGAGCCAGAAGAACGTCGAGGACCCGTCGGCTTACGAGCGGGCAAACTACATGAAGACCCTTCGCTCGTGGACGACTCCACCTGCCGCACCGCGGTCTCCTTCCTGATCCGGTCCGGCTGGGACGTTCGGCAGGGCCGACCAGGTCGGTGTTCCCTAGTGGGGCCGGGCGAGAGTGCGTACAAGAGTGGGTGGAGGCGCGGATGAGATGAACACGATTCTCCGGCAGGGTACGAATGCGGAACCCGGGGTTCCGTGACGTCGAACAAGAGTGGCCCGTACGGTTGGCTAACCGTGACCGACCTGCAGCTCGTCGCCCGGGCGCGTGGCGTCGACATCCCGGCCGACGCGAGCCACGACGAGATCGTCGCCCGCCTGCAGAGTCAAGCGACCCATCCTTCTCGTCGGACCGCGCCGGACTCGCCGGACTCGGAAGCGACACCGGTTGCTCCGCCGAAGTTGTCCGAGCGGTCCGGCTGGTGGACGTCAATGTCAGTCGCCGAACTGCGC
>DATCCI010000594.1:0-2138 GCA_036511415.1 Acidimicrobiia bacterium | reverse complement strand
GCACACGGCCGGCCGCGGGTCGCCGTCCAGCGCGACCGCGAGCGCCGCGCCGGCCTCCGGTGCCGCCGGCCGCCCGTCGGCGGCACCGGCGGGCAGGAGTGTGAGCCGCGGTGCGACGTCGACCGCCAGATGGTCGAGCGCGTCGGTGGGCGCGCCCGGCCCGGCGCGCATCCAGTCGAGCAGTCCGGGAACGGGGTCGTGCGCGAGCCCGAGCACCGCCGGTTGATCTCCCGAAAGATCGACGACACGCGCGTCGGTCTCGCGCGCGAGTACGAGCGCAGCCGCGGCCGCGATCACCGAAGTGCCGGAGCCGCCCTTCGGCGACCAGAAGCACACGAGCATGCAAGCCTCCCCACGTCGGTGCGCACCGAGGCCGAGCTCGCGGCGCGCGGGAACACGACGGGGAAGAAGAGGGGGAAGCCAACGCGCACGTTAGGTGGGCACGAGTCGTTCGTCAAGGGTCACGAACGTCGCGAAGAACGTAGGCTTCGCGCTCGTGGAGGCTGCGTTCTTCGATCTCGACAAGACCGTCATCGCCACGAGCTCCGTGATGGCCCTGGGCGGCACCTTCTACCGCGACGGCTTGATCTCGAAGCGCACGATCGTGCGCGGCCTGTATGCGCAGGTCGTCTACCTGCTCGTCGGCGCCGACGACAACAAGATGGAACGCATGCGCGAGGCAATGCTCGCCTTGACGAAGGGCTGGGACCAGCAACACGTGCAAGAGCTCGTCCGCGAGACGCTCGACGTGGTGATCACGCCGATCATCTACGCGGAAGCGCTCGACCTGATCGAGGAACACCGCAAGGCCGGGCGCAAGACGGTGATCGTGTCGTCGTCACCGGCAGAGACCGTCGAACCGATCGGCGAGTATCTCGGGGTCGACGACGTGATCGCGACGCGGGCGCGCCTCGACGAGAAAGGCCGGTACACCGGCGAGCTCGAGTTCTACGCCTACGCGTCACACAAGGCAGACGCGGTGCGCGAGATGGCGGTCGCCGAACGGCTCGATCTCGCGTCGTCGTACGCGTATTCCGACTCGATCACCGATCTCCCGATGCTGGAGCTCGTCGGGCATCCCGTCGCCGTGAATCCCGATCGGGAGTTGGCGCGCGTCGCCCGAGAGCGCGAGTGGGAGGTCCTGTACTTCCAGCGGCCCGTCCGCCTGCGCGATCGGGTGCCGGTGCCGCCGAAGGGCCCGACCCTCGCGGCCGGAGGCTTCGCGATCGCGGCGGGCGCGGCGGTTGCCGTCTACGTCTGGCTCCGCCGGCGCGCGTCTCCGGCTCAGAGGCTCGCGTAGAAGGGCGTGCGTGAGGAGCGTTTCGACACCTCACACACGCCCGAGTTACGCACACCCGAGTGCTCAGGCTTCGCGCACCTTCTTGGCGATGACCGCACCGAGCGCGACGAGCACGAGGAGCAAGAGCAACTTCTTCACGATGAACCTCCTGAGGACGACACTGCGACCTTAGCGGGATCGCTACGCCGTCGCACCCGGATCAGTTGCCGCCGCCGTGTCCGTCGTGTCCGCCCCCGGATCCGGTGTCGCCGCCGCCGTGATCGTGGCCGTTCTCGGTCTTCGAATTCGTGTCGTCGACAGTTGTCTTCGTCCTACCCGTGAC
This sequence comes from Acidimicrobiia bacterium, assembly GCA_036511415.1. Classification (GTDB taxonomy): domain Bacteria; phylum Actinomycetota; class Acidimicrobiia; order IMCC26256; family PALSA-610; genus PALSA-610. The sequence goes on along the minus strand of DATCCI010000594.1, from coordinate 516 downwards.
GGCCGGCACCGTCGTCTCGCCGTGCTCGTGCTCGTGTGTTCTACCGCGAGACTCGCGAACGCCTCGGGGGCGAACACCTCGGGCCGATAGCGTCGCCACCGGAGGTGAACGGGGTCTGGTGGCCCCCCTCGTCTTCAAAACGAGTGGGACGGGCACTCCCCGTCCGGTGGGTTCGATTCCTGCCACCTCCGCGAGTAAGTGGTCTCCCGAGCCGATCAGCGCGACCCGGCGAGCGGCGTGACCGCGGTCAGCGTGCCCGGATCGGTCAGGCTCCGTACGAAGGTGAGCCGTCCGGAGCGGACGAGATAGAGGCCCGGGTGCCCGAGGACGCTCGGCGCCGCGGCGGCCGTCGGGTTCAGGGGTGCAGCGACGACATACGTGTCGGCAGCTGTCGGTATCACCTGAGAGACGTCCCACTGGTCGGACGAGAAGATGGTCACCAGTGGTCGCATCGCTCGGGGGTCGACCCGGTCGATCCTCTCGGTCGGGGTCGACCGGGTCGGCAGCGGGCGGATC
>DATCCI010000593.1:0-3252 GCA_036511415.1 Acidimicrobiia bacterium | reverse complement strand
CTCGCGCAGGTGCGCGCGGGCGAGGTCGACGCGATCACCTTCACCTCCTCGTCGACGGTCGACAATTTCTGCGACGCAATCGGGGGTCTGCTCCCGGAGCCGCAACCGCGCGTCGTCTCGATCGGTCCCGTGACGAGCGAGACCGCGCGAGCCCGGGGGCTGCGGGTCGACGTCGAGGCCGATCCGCACACGATCGACGGTCTCGTCGAGGCCCTGTTGCGCGAGCCGGCCCAGTAGCCTTTCTCCGTGACGTTTCCCGAGCGGCGGCTGCGGCGGCTGCGCCGTACCCCTGCGTTGCGCCGGTTGGTCGCCGAGTATCGAGTCACCGTCGACGATCTCGTCGCGCCGCTCTTCGTGAAGGAGGGTATCGACGCACCCGAGCCGGTGTTGTCGATGCCCGGAGTCGTGCAACACACCCAGGAGAGCCTGCGCAAGGAGGTCCGCGCGCTCGGCGAGCTCGGCGTGCCCGCGGTGATGCTGTTCGGGGTGCCCGCCGAAAAGGATGCGCGCGGATCACATGCCGACGCACCCGACGGCGTCGTCCAGATCGCGCTGCGCAACCTGCGCGACGAGGTAGGCGACGCGCTCGTGCTGATGGCCGACGATTGTCTCGACGAGTACACCGACCACGGTCACTGCGGCATCGTCGATGAAGAGTCGAACGAGGTCGACAACGACGCGACGCTCGAGCGGTACGCGAGTATCGCGATCGCGCAAGCCGACGCGGGTGCCGACGTGATCGCGCCGAGCGGCATGATGGACGGTCAGGTGGCCGCGATCCGGGCCGCCCTCGACGACACGGGTCACGCGTCGACGCCGATCCTCGCGTACGCGGCGAAGTACGCGTCGGCGCTCTACGGTCCGTTCCGTGATGCCGCGGAGTGCGCACCCCAGTTCGGCGATCGTCGCGGCTACCAGATGGACCCCGCGAACGCGCGCGAAGCACTGGTCGAGGTCGCGCTCGACGTCGCCGAAGGCGCCGACATGGTCATGATCAAGCCCGCGCTGGCGTACCTCGACGTCATCGCCGAGACGCGTGCTGCGTTCGACGTACCCGTCGCGGCCTACCACGTGAGCGGCGAGTACGCGATGGTCAAGGCGGCGGCCCAGCTCGGCTGGATCGACGGGGCCGCGGTCGCGCTCGAGCATCTCGTCGCGATCAAGCGCGCCGGCGCCGACATGATCCTCACCTACTTCGCGCGCGAGTTTGCCGAAGCCCTGTGAAGTCCAGTTGGTTCGAGCGCGCCCAGGCGTGTATTCCGGGCGGGGTGAACTCGCCGGTGCGGGCGTTCGGGTCGGTGGGCGGCGAGCCGTTCTTCGTGGCCCGCGCTCGCGGCAGCCGGATCGTCGACACCGACGGGCGCGAGTACCTCGACTACGTGCAGTCGTGGGGCGCGTCGATCCTCGGCCACGCGCATCCGAAGGTCGTCGAGGCGGTGCAGCGCGCCGCGGCCGACGGTACGTCGTACGGCGCGCCCACGCCGGGCGAGGTCGAGCTGGTAGAGGCGATCTGCGCGCGGGTGCCTTCGGTCGACAAGGCGCGGCTCGTCTCGTCGGGCACCGAAGCCGCGATGACGGCGGTTCGGCTGGCCCGGGGCGCGACCGGACGCGACAAGATCGTGAAGTTCGCCGGCTGTTATCACGGCCATCTCGATGCGTTGCTCGTGCAGGCCGGGAGCGGGGTCGCGACGCTCGGGCTCCCGGGATCTGCGGGCGTCACTGCCGGTACCGTCAGCGACACGATCGTGGTTCCCTACAACGACATCGGCGCGCTCGACGTCGCGTTGTCGGAGCACGGCGAACGTACCGCCGCGATCCTCGTCGAGCCGATTGCCGCGAATATGGGACTCGTCCCGCCGGCGGAGGGGTTCCTCGCGGCGTTGCGCGACCGCGCCACGCGTCACGGCGCGCTGCTCGTCTTCGACGAAGTCATCACCGGCTTCCGGGTCGGGTCGGGCGGCGCGCAGGCGCGCTACGGGATCACCCCCGATCTTTCGATCTTCGGCAAGGTCATCGGCGGTGGGCTCCCGCTTGCGGCGGTGGGCGGTCGAGCCGCGGTGATGGACGAGCTCGCGCCGCTCGGCCCCGTGTACCAAGCCGGGACCCTCTCGGGGAACCCGCTCGCGACCGCCGCCGGCCTGGCCGTGCTCGCCGAGCTCGACGACGCGTCGTATGCCGCGCTCGAACACGGCGCCGAGCGGCTCGAGGACGGGTTACGCAAGGCCTTCGCCGACGCGGGAATCGCAGCGCAGGTGACCCGCGCGTTCACGTTGCTGGGGATCTTCTTCGCCGACGCCCCGGTCGCCGACTACGAGGCGGCTCGCCGGGCCGATCACGCGCGCTACGCCCGGGTGTTCCACCTGTTGCTCGACCAGGGCGTGTACTTCCCGCCGAGCGGCTACGAGACGCTCTTTCCGAGCCTCGCGCACAGTGACGCCGACATCGTCGTCACGATCGAAGCCGCGATCAACGCGGCCGGGTAGCGCCGACTACCGGTCGCGCTCTTCGCGCCGGCGCCGGACACGGTCCATGTAGAAGAGCGAGCCCGCGAACAAGAACACCATGATCGAGAACGCGATGAACGCCGCGCCGCCGTCCTTGCTCGCGTCGATCAACTGCTGTGCGATGACCATCGTGTCGCCTTCCTACGAGCCCGGGGTCGGCACGGGTGTGAGCGCGGCACGCTTGCGGGCCCGGTCGTCGAGCTCCCACCAGTGCAGACCGAGGAGCGAGAGCCCGAAGAACAGCAGCGAGAACAGCCAGTAGAAGACGACCGGCTTGCGCACCGAGCCGTAGTCGTAGCTCAAGATCGCGAAGGTTGTCGGCTTCAGCGGGTCGCACACCGGTCCGTTCGGACCGTTCACGAGCGTGCCGGTCGCGTCCTTGCGCGCCAGGCACAGCTCCATCGCCGCGTATCGGTGCCGGTGCCAGAAGAAGTTCTCGGTCTTGTCCTGGTACTGGAACGATCGCGATCCGGGGAACGCGAGGAGATAGTCGGTCGACGAGCTGATGCCGAGCGTTGCGAACGGTTGCGGCGTCGGCGCCTGACCCGCGACCGGTGCGGCGGTGACGATCGCGGCATCGATCGCGGGCTTCACTTGCGTGACCAAGGTGGGCGTACCGAGGGAACCCTTGGTCGGCAGCTCGCGCACCGGGGCGATCTTCGACTGGTCGAGGGAAGACACGACCTCGACCACCTTCCAGCTCGCCGAGTTGCCGTGCGGCGGGTCGAGGTCGCTGTTGCCGGTCGCG
>DATCCI010000592.1:0-4203 GCA_036511415.1 Acidimicrobiia bacterium | reverse complement strand
CCGACGTGGACGGTCGGAGTGTCGATCGCGGGCCTCGTCGTGTCGTGCGTCGTGCTCCCGATTCCGATCGTTCTGGCCTACGGCGTTCGCGCCGCGGCGCGTGAAGACCGCGAGCGGGGTGCCGGAGAGCCCCGGTGAGACGGTCCGAGGGAGCGCGACGTAGCCTCGGGGTATGCGCCATCGCCGCTTGGGTCACAGCGACCTCGTCGTCTCCGAAGTGGGCTTCGGCACCTGGACGCTCGTCACCGATTGGTGGGGCCGGACCGACGACCCGAACGACATGATCAAGGCAGCTCTCGACTCGGGGATCAACTTCTTCGACACCGCGCCGGTCTACGGAGCCGACGGCGCGGGCGAGACGATCCTGCGCGATTACCTCTCGCGTCGCGACGAGATCGTCCTCACGACGAAGGTCGGCTACGACATCGCCGCCGAGCGCAAGCACCCCGGGCAGTCGGAGCGGCCGCACGACTGGCGTCCGAGCTCCGTGCGTCAGCAGGTCGACGCGTCGTTGACGCGGCTCGGCACCGACCACATCGATCTCCTGCAACTCCACAACCCGCGCATAGAGCCGATCGTCGACGACGCGCTCTGGGAGACACTGGTCGAGTTGCGCGAGGCGGGCAAGGTTCGCGCGCTGGGTGTCGCGCTCGGGCCGGCCATCGGCTGGGTCGAGGAAGGCAACATCTCGATCGACGATCGGCCGATCGCGACGCTGCAGACGGTCTTCAACGTGCTCGAGCAGGAGCCCGGGCTCACGTTCGCCGGGCGCGACCGGGTACGCGACGGCGACGTCTCCCTGATCGCCCGCGTGCCGCACGCGTCCGACACGCTCTCGGGCAAGATCACCATCGACACGGTGTTCCCTCAAGGCGATCACCGTGCGCATCGCAACCGCGAGAACATGCTCGACAATTTCGAGAAGGCGGAGACACTCGCGTTCCTGTGGTCGGCCGAATCGGGTCGCACGATCGGCCAGGCCGCGATCGCGGGCATCCTCGCGAATCCCGCCTTCGCGTGCGTGCTCCCGACCGTGCTCTCGGTGGACGAGGTGCGCGAGTACGCGCACGCGTCCGAAGTCCCGCTCGGCGCGGACGAAGCTGCTGCGCTGGATGCGCTCCGCGCCCGGAACTTCGATCATGTCGACCGCTATGTGATGCCGTTGAAGTCGAGTGTCTGACCCCGCAGACCTCTCGTCGCGGCCGTCCTTGCGGATGCCGGCCGACCAGCGTCGTCAACAGCTCTTCGAGGTCGCGCGCGAGCGATTCGCGCAACAGGGATTCCACGCGACCTCGATGGACGAGATCGCAGAAGCCGCGGGGGTCACGAAGCCCGTCCTCTACCAACACTTCCCGAGCAAACGCGCCCTGTACGTCGAGCTTCTCGAAGAGACCGGTCGCCAGTTGCTCAGCAGACTCGCGGAAGCCACAGAGCGCGCCGGCTCGCTGCGCGAACGCGTCGAGCTCGGGTTCCGGGCGTACTTCCGGTTCGCGGTCGGCGATCGGTCGGCATTCTTGTTCCTCCTCGGCACCTCACTGCGGTCCGATCCCGAGTTCGCGCGCATCGTCGAGGAAATACTCGACGCGGCGGCGGAGACGATCGCCACGCTGATAGAGATCCCCGCGCCCGAGGAACAGCGACAAATGCTCGCGAACGCGATCGTCGGAATGGCGGAGTCGGTCGGGCGCCGGGCCCTGCGCGACCCCGACGCCGTCGTCGACGGCGACCAACTCGCGCAGTGGATCTCGGAGCTCGCGTGGTTCGGGTTCCGCGGTGTGCGGACCGACACGACACTCGACTCGAGCAACTAGAGCTTTCGCAGCCGGACGCGCCGGATCGCATGCTCGCGGTCCTTCTCGAGCACGAGATGAGCACGACCTCGTGTCGGCGCGATGTTTTCGCGCAGGTTCACGAGATTGACCTGGCTCCATACCGACTCGGCAAAGTCGCGCGTGGCTTCCTCGCCGTACTGGGTGAGGAAGTTGAAATAGGAACGCGGGTCGTGCAACGACGTCTCGCGCAGCAGGAGCAGCCGGTCGACGTACCAGCGCTCGAGATCCACCTCGGCGGCCTCCACGTAGATCGAGAAGTCGAAGAAATCGGAGACGACCACGCTCGCCTCGGCTCGGCCTCGACGCGAGGGGGTCTGCAGCACGTTGACGCCCTCGACGATGACGATGTCGGGCGACGCCAACACGATCTCCTCCTCCTCGACGATGTCGTAGGTGAGGTGCGAGTATCGAGGCGCGCGCACCTTTGGGGAACCGGCTTTGAGCTCGGCGAGGAATCGCATCAGCGCGCGCACGTCGTAGCTCTCGGGAAAGCCCTTGCGGGCCATGAGCCCGCGTGCTTCGAGCTCGGCGTTCGAGAACAAGAACCCGTCGGTCGTCACGAGGTCGACGCGGGGATGATCGGGCCAGCGGCCGAGCAGTGCTTGGAGCATGCGGGCGATGGTGCTCTTGCCCACGGCGACACTCCCGGCGATACCGATCACGTACGGCGCCCCGGCGTGGAGATGGCCGAGGAAGGTCTCGGTCACCGAGTGCAACTCGCGAGTCGCCGCGACGCGGAGGTTCAAGAGCCGCGACAGCGGCAAGTACACCTCTTCGACCTCGACCATCGGCATTGGCTCGCCGAGGCCGCGCAGCGCGGCGAGATCGTCTTCGGTCAACGACAGCGGCGTCGACGCGCGCAGCCGACTCCACTCCTCGCGGGTGAAGTCGACGTACGGATCGAGCTCTTCCTCTTCGGGAGGGTGCATACCGACTTCTCGGCCCTACTACTCGGCGCGCGCGACACCGATCGGACAGCTCACGCCGGTGCCACCCATCCCGCAGTAACCGCTCGGGTTCTTCGCGAGGTACTGCTGGTGGTAATCCTCGGCGTAATAGAAGGTGGACGCGGGCGCGATCTCGGTGGTGATGTCGCCGAAACTGGCCGCGTGCAGCCGCGCTTCGAACGTCTCGCGCGACGCCTCTACTGCCCGCGCTTGGGCTGCGCCGGACGTGTAGATGCTCGAGCGGTACTGCGTTCCGACGTCGTTGCCCTGGCGCATGCCCTGCGTCGGGTCGTGGTTCTCCCAGAAGAGCCGGAGCATCTCGTCGATCGACGTGACCTTCGGGTCGAACACGACCAGCACGACCTCGGCGTGACCGGTGCGGCCCGAGCACACCTCCTCGTAGGTCGGGTTCGGGGTGATCCCGCCCGCGTAGCCGACCGCGGTCGTGTAGACGCCGGGAGCCGTCCAGAACTTCCGCTCGGCGCCCCAGAAACAGCCCATGCCGAACACCACTTGTTCGAGGCCCTCGGGGAACGGCGGCTCGAGCGGCGTGCCGAGGACGAAATGGCGCTCGGGAACCGCGAACGGACGTCGGGGACGGCCGGGGAGCGCCTCGTCGGCGGTGGGCAGGTCGGCCTTGTCGCGACGCAGGAACATCAGTGCACCTCTTCTCCGGGTTCTTCGGGCGTATACCGTCCTTCGAACCACCGTCTTACTCAAAAGGTTCCCGCCGGATGGATATCCCCGCCGAGCTTCGGCGCATCCCACCGAGGTCGACGCTGGAATGGGTCGCCGAGCCCTTCGGATCCGGTGCCAGGGTAACCGCAGTGCGGCGCCTCCCGAACGCGTGGGCCGCGGCAGTTCACGCGGTCGACGTCGACGACGCCGGCGGCAACCGCCACGAGCTGGTGCTGCGCCGGTGGGTACGCGCCGACCTCCCGCCCGATCCCGGCGTGGTCGAGCACGAGGCGGCCACGCTCACGTTGCTCGCGTCCCTGTCGGGCCTCGACGCGCCCGGCCTGGACACTCCGGGCCTCGTCGCGACCGATCCCACCGGGGCTCGCGCCGACGCGCCGTCGCTGTTGATGACCCGGCTGCGCGGGCGTTACGTGCTCGCGCCCGACGACATGGACGCGTTTCTCGACGGACTGGTCACCACACTTCAGGCCATGCACGCCGCGCCGGTGCCGCCTGGCGCGCTCGGCGACTACCGGCCCTGGGGACTCGACGACCTCACCGAACCCCCGACCTGGTGGAGCGGACCCGTCGTGTGGTCGCGCGCGTTGGGGATTGCCCGCCGCCCGGTCCCGGCCCACCGCCCAGTCCTGTGCCACCGCGACTTCCACCCCGGCAACGTGCTGTGGCACCACGGCCACGTGTCCGGCGTCGTCGACTGGACCCACGCGTGCATCGGGCCGGTCGCG
>DATCCI010000591.1:0-3670 GCA_036511415.1 Acidimicrobiia bacterium | reverse complement strand
TGGCCGGCATGCGAACACGTCGAGGTCGACGACCACCTGATCCCGACGGGAAAACGCACGCCGCAGCCCGCGCAGCGCGAGCCCATCGCCGCGCGCACGTTCGACGACCACTACGCGCTCGGCGCCGACCGGACCTTCTCGATCGCCGGCGGCTCGGGACGCGACCGGCGCACGCTCACGCTGCAGTTCGATCCCGCGTACCCGTTCGCGCAGCTGTTCGTCCCGCCGGCCGGCGAGCTCGTCGCGATCGAACCCATGACCGCCGAGATCGACGCACTCGCACGCGGCGCCACCCCCGTCGTCGAACCAGGGGGCCGGTTCCTGGCCGCGTTCAACCTGGCCGTCACGACAAGCTGACGTCGGCGTCAGGTAGCTTCGCGACCGTGCGGACGCAGCGCAGGTGCGCCGAAGGGCGCGCCGCAGCGAGGGAGCCATGGTGACCGTGCGGACGCAGCGCAGGTGCGCCGAAGGGCGCGCCGCAGCGAGGGAGCCATGGTGATGCCTGGTGCACTCGACGGTGTCCGCATCCTCGATCTGTCCTGGGGGATCGCGGGTCCGCTCGGTGTGCTGCTGCTCGCGGAGCAGGGCGCCGACGTGATCAAGGTCGAGCCGCCCGGCGGGGATCCGTTCCGCGCCTACGACGGCTACCGGGTGTGGAACCGCAGCCGGCGCTCGCTCACCGTCGACCTCAAGTCGGAACGCGGGCGCGAGGTGTTCGAGCGCCTGCTCGCGACGGCCGACGTGGTCGTGGAGTCGTTCCGGCCGGGCGTGATGGAACGGCTCGGCTTCGGCTACGACACCGTCCACGCCGCGCACCCGCGCGTCGTCTATCTCTCCTGTCCGGCTTATCCCGACGGACACCGCAACGCCGCGCGTCCGGGCTACGACGCGCTCGTCCAGGCGAGCAGCGGCCAGATGTGGGAGCAACCGGGCTGGCGCACCGGACCGGTGTTCCTGCACATGCCGATGCCCTCGATGGGCGCGTTCTATCTGATCTCCACCGGCGTGCTCACCGCGCTGATCGCGCGCGAAGCGACCGGCCGCGGCCAACACGTGACCACCTCGTTGTTCGCGGGAGCGATGCTGTACACGACGCAGATATGGCAACACGTCGAGAAGTCGAACGCGCAGCTACACGAGCTAATGGGCAAGTCGTACCCCCCGGGCATCCACCAGACCATGATCTTCGAGTGTGCCGACGGTTGGGTGCACGCGTCGATCATGAGCGGACTCACGCCGACGAAGAGCCAGGACGCGATTCTGGGCCTCGAAGATGCGCCCGATCCCTTCACCTTCATGGCCCTGCCGCCCGACGAACGCGAGCAGTTCAACGCCAAGCGCCGTGAGAAGTTCAAGGAATGGAAACGCGACGACATCGTCGCCGCGTTTCAGGAGCACAACCACGCGATCGAGGCGATCATCACTCCCGACGAGCAGTTCGCCCACCCGCAGCTGATCGCCAACGGAATGGTCCAGACCGTCGTCGACCCGGTCGTGGGCGAGACGACTCAGATCGGCACACCGCTGCACATGTTCGGCACGCCGACCGCGACCCAGGGTCCGCAGCCGGCCCCCGGTCAACACAACGACGAGATCCTGAAGGAGCTGGGGCTATGACGCTCGCGCTGGAAGGCGTGCGGCTGATCGACTTCGGGCAATATCTCGCCGGTCCGTTCGGCCCGATGATCATCGGCGATCTCGGGGCCGAGGTCATCAAGGTGGAGCCGGTCACGGGCGACGGCATGCGCCTCGCGACCAAGCCTTTCTTCGGCTGCCAGCGCGGAAAGCGCGACATCGCGCTGAACGTCAAGCATCCGCGTGGTCTCGCGATCGCGCTCGAGCTCGTACGGACCGCCGACGTCGTCCATCACAACATGACTGCAGGCGTCGCGACCAGGCTCGGTATCGACTACCAAGCCTGCAAGCAGGTGAAACCCGACATCGTCTACTGCAACACGTGGGCGTACGGCCTCGAGGGTCCGCTGGCGCGCTTCGGCGGGCTCGACCCGCTCTATCAGGCGTCCTCGGGCCTCGAGCACGAATCGGCCGCCGTACACGAAGGCAACGTGCCGCTGTACTACCGCTTCGGGATGTGCGACGCGTCGAACGCGATGCTCTCCGTCGTCGCGGTGCTCGGCGCGCTCTATCACCGCAAGCGGACCGGCGAAGGTCAGGAAGTGTGGACGTCGTTGTTCGACGGCGGTGCGATCTTCACATCCGACGCGCACCTCGTCGGCGGTGTGCCGGCGCCTCGCCCGCACCTCGACAAGGAGCTCATGGGCGTCTCCGCCACGTACCGCCTCTACCGCACCCAGGACGACGACTGGATCTGCGTGGCCGCCCTCACCGACGACGACTTCCGCACGTTGTGTACCGTCCTCGGCGTCGCCGACATCGCCGACGACGAACGGTTCGCGACCGCAACGAGCCGCGCGGAGCACCGTCGTCAGCTCGAGACGATCCTCGAACCACGCTTCCGCACGAAGACCGCGCGCTTTTGGACCCGGACCCTCGACGACGCGGGCGTCCCGAACGAAGTTCCGGTCGATACGCAGGGCGGCGAGGCACCGCTGTTCGACTCCGACAACGTCGAGCTCGGCCTGGTCGCGCGTTACACGCATCCGCTGTTCGGCGAGATGCGCCAATTCGGCGAGCTCATCGAGTTCTCCGAGACCCCCGGGCGCGTCGCGGGACCACCGCCACTCGTCGGCCAGGACACCCGCGCCGTGCTCCGCGAGCTCGGCCACCGCGATACCGAGATCGACTCGCTGATCGCCGAGGGCGTCTGTTACGAGCCCGACGACCACTACGCCGAACGCTTCACCAACTAGCTGTAGTTCCTAGCCGGGACGGAGCTCGCCCGAGCGAGGCGGCCACCGCCGGAATGGTCAGCTGGAGATCAGGGCGCCTGCATGAGGTCGACGGCCCACGAGCCCGTGATCGAACCGAAGAACTTCGCGTTCCCGAACGCCCACACCGTTCCGTCGAGTCCCAGGATGTAGTAGCCGTCGTTCGACGGAAGCGACCGCATGCGAACGCTCGAGACGTACGGATAGCCGTAGAGATCGCGCACCCGCGGAAGACTTCCCTCGAACGGCACGTTGAAGGCGAAGATGCCGCCGTCGTCCGCGACCATCCAATAGCCAGTCCCGTTCGCGGCCGCGGTCATCGAGCGCACGGGCTTCGACAATGTCATCGAGCCGGTAGACCCGTGGAAGCGCGCGTCGCCGAAGGAGAACACCCCGCCGTCGGCCGCGACGAACCAGTAGCCACGTCCGTCCGCCGTCATCGTGACGTCGAGCACGGGGGCGTTCAACCGCCATCCGCCGGTCGAACCGTAGAACCCGGCATTCCCGAAGGCGAAGACGCCGCCGTCGCGGCCGAGCAGGATGTAGCCCATCCCGTTCGGCATCGCGGCCATGGCGACGATCGGCGAGTTCAGTCGACGGCCGTTGAGACCGCCGCGGTACTGCGCGTCACCGAATGCGTACACCGCGCCGTCCGAGCCGGCGAGCCAGTATCCCCTGCCGTCGGGCGTGCGGGCGGAAGCGACGATCGGCGCGGAGAGCGAGTAGCCGCTCAAGTCGCCGTAGAACCGCGCGCTGCCGAATGGATGCACGTGCCCGTCGATCGTCGCGATCCAGTAACCGTGACCACCGGCACCGCGGTC
>DATCCI010000590.1:0-5151 GCA_036511415.1 Acidimicrobiia bacterium | reverse complement strand
GCTGAAGGAGTTCTCGGTGGTGGGCCACGGCGTGTGGCCCGCTTCGAGATCGATCTCGATCATGCCGATCGTGCTCGCGGTGTCGATCGGCATCTTGATCGCGTTCTACTTCGTCGAGCGGGCCAAGGAACGCCGCGACGCCCATCCGCTCTTCCCGTTCGTGCACCTTCGGATCAAGACGTACCGCTACGGACTGCTCGTCGGCCTCGTGCTCGCGATGGGCCAGTTCGGGCTCAGCTTCGTGCTCCCGGTGTTCCTGCAGGGCGCCCGGCTCTTGACCCCCGAACAGAACGGGTGGTGGCAGTTCCCGACAGGTGTGTTCATCATCGTGGGTGCACAGATCGGTGGCCGGCTCATCCGCGCGGTCGGAGCGACGATCGTGGTCCGGGTCGGCCTGTTCTCGTACGTTGCCGGGATCCTGCTCATTCTCCACGCGGTCTCGCTCGAGATCACGGTGTGGCGACTCCTGCCCGGGCTCGCGTTCTACGGGATCGGCATCGGCTTCGCCGGCGCGCAGCTGACGAACGTGGTGATGTCGGAAGTTCCGGCCGAGAGCTCCGGCGTCGCGAGCGGAGCGAACACGACCGTCCGCCAGGTCGGCGCGGCACTCGGTGTGGCGATGATCGGCTCGTTGCTCAGCGTCCAGATCCTCAGCCACTCGATGAGCCGGATCCGCGCCACCGCACTCCCGCTCGCGGTGAAGGCCCAGGCGCTCGCAGGGGTTCACGCCCAGGGAGCGTTCTACAAGCCGCCCGCGTCGACGAGCCCGCACGACACGACGATCCTGCAACACGCGCTGCGGACGAGCGTCGTCGGCGGAACGCGCTTCGCGCTCTTGTTCGCGGCGGTGGTCGTCGCAGTCGGCGCGCTGCTCTCGTTCCTCATACCTCGGGTGGCCGGCCGTGCCGCGCGCACCGACTCCCTCGAGCCCCTCGAGCCGATCGATATCGACCCGGCCCTGGTCGAAGACCGGATCGCCGATCCGATCCCCTCGGCCTAGACCGACCTCGCCGTCGAGGGTGGGCTGAAACGGGCGGAAACGCACCGCCCGCGCCGGAACTCCTCGTCAGCGGTCGTCTCGCCGGCAGCTCGCGCGCGCCGGCTTTGAGGCGACTCCGGGCACGGGAGTGCGACCTCGGTCTCCGGATCGCAGCGGGCTCAAGGGGGTTCGGCGCGCCGACGATGAAGCCGAAGATGCTCTCCATCTCGAAACGGCCGGGCGGTACCCCGGCGCGGCGGACCGACGAGTTCGTCCCCGACGTCGGCCGCGGGTCGCGCACCCGGGCGCTGACGGCGCGCCTGATCGCGGGCGGGTTGCTCGCACCGGCCGTGGTCGCGATTGCGCCGGTGAGCGATTCGGTCCGGCGGATCCTCTACCTCGGCGTGCTGCTCGTCGTCTGGTCGTTCATCGTGCATGCGGTCGTGAGCCGTCGCGCACCCCGCCGGTGGAGCGGGATCGTCGTCGGTACCGGCCTGGTCGCGCTCGGCGAGGGGGCGCGCACGTTGTTCGTGACCTCCGGGCGCGTGGCGTTCCTGCGCGACGCCGACGTCCTGCGGATCGCCGCGTACCTCGTGCTCGCGTTCAGCTTCGGCCTGATCGTCCGGCGCTCGAATTCGGACGACGACGCGCGCGCCTCGGTCCTGGACGGAGCAATCGTCGGTTGCGCGCTGTTCGCCGCCGGCTGGCCGACGCTGGTCTACCCCTCGGTGATGTCTCGCGCGGCCGAGGTGTCGGGGGGCTGGCTCGGCACCGCCCGGCCCTTGCTCGCGATCGTCGTGTGCGCGGTCGGAGTCCGACTCCTCTTCCGCCCCGAAGTCGCGTCGAGGCTCCTGTTCTTCGCCGTCGTGCCGCTCGCGTTCGCCGATCTGTTCGAAGGGGCCGGGCTCACCCACTCGACCGGGTCGGGTCGTGGTGTGCCGGAGGCCGGCGCGCTGTTCGCGCTCTCGATGATTGCCATCGCGGCTCGCCGGCGGGAGACCGGGGAGGCGCGCCTCGTCGACGTCGATCCGGCGCATCGGATCCGAGTGCTCTGCATCCTGACCTTGGTGGCGTTGTGCTCGGCGATCCCACTGTCCGACGCCTGGTCGTCCGGACACCGTGACGCGTCGACGCTCGTCCCGGGGGCATGCGCAATCGTCTTGTTCGCGCTCGTCGCGTTGCGACTGTGGCCCCTCGCCGAGGGGGCGCGCGCGGCCGGGGTGCGTCAGGGCGTACGACGCCTCGGCGCGCTCGTGCAAGTCTTGAACGATGCGATCTTCGTTGTCGATCGCGCCGGTGTGATCTCGTACGCGAGCCCGAGGGCGAGCACGATTCTCTGTGGCGCCGCCGGTGAGCTGGTCGGCAGGCGGTTCGACGAATCGCTGGGTCTCGACGAGTCGGAGCGCGTCGTCCGCCAGCTCGGTGCCGCGGTGGCGCTGCCGCTCGGAACGCACCAAGAGCTCATCGGAATCTTCGTCGACGGCGAGGGTCGGCCGCGCGACTTCGAGATGAGTATCGTGAACATGCTCGGCGACCGGGACGTCGCCGGCCTGGTCGTCACCATGCGCGATGTGACGACGAAACGGGAGCTCGCTCGAGAGCTCGAACAGCGGGTGTTCCGCGACGACCTCACCAAGTTGGCGAATCGATCGCTGTTCATGGACCGCCTCGACCAGGCCCGCCTACGGAGCCGGCGCTCCGCTTCCGGACTCGCCGTGATGTTCGTCGACCTCGACGACTTCAAGGCGGTCAACGACGGGCTCGGCCACGCGGCAGGCGACACCCTGTTGTGCGCGGTGTCGGGACGGCTCAGCGAATGCTTGCGACCGAGCGACACGATCGCGCGCCTCGGGGGAGACGAGTTCGCCGTTCTGCTCGACGGTGTCGCCGATGTCGCCGAGGTGATGAACGTCGCGCAACGGTTGCTCGAGGTGCTGCAGCTCCCGGTCGAGATCGGGGAGCTGTCGGTGACGGTTCCGGCGAGCATCGGCATCGCGATCGCCGAGCACGGTTACTCCCACACCAACATGATGCGCGATGCCGACATCGCGTTGTATCGGGCGAAGCAGAGGGGCAAGAACCGGATCGCGGTCTTCGACACGTCGATGGGGTGGGAGGCGTACTCACGGCTGCGACTGCGCACGCAACTCGAGTCTGCTGTCGAGAACAACGAGTTGCGGGTGCTCTTCCAACCGATCATCTCGCTCGGCTCGAGTGAGATCGTCGGCGTCGAGGCCCTCGTACGCTGGGAGCACCCGAAGCTCGGCACGCTCTCGCCGTCGGAGTTCATTCCGATCGCGGAGGAGAGCGCGCTCATCACCGTCATCGGGCGGTGGGTGTTGCAGGAGGCATGCGCGCATGCCGCGGTCTGGAACGCCGGCAATCGCAGTCTCTACGTCAGCGTGAACGTCTCTGCTCGGCAATTGCGCGAGCCCGGGTTTGCCGCCGAGATCGTGGCCGCGCTCGAGTCGTCGGGTCTCGAGCCCGCGCAGCTCATGCTGGAGCTCACCGAATCGGCGCTGATCGACGAGGTGGCGGGCGAGAACCTCGTCGACAACGTCGCGCCGCTCGGCGTCGGGATCGCGATCGACGACTTCGGTACCGGCTACTCGTCGCTCGCGTATCTGCAACGGTTCCCGGTGAACGTCGTGAAGATCGACCGCAGCTTCGTCTCGCGTATGAACGAGGACGGGATGCGAGCGGTCGTGAAGAGCATGGCCGCCATCTCCTCGGTAATGGGCTACACGAGCATCGCCGAAGGAGTGGAGACACTCGCGGAGGCAGCCGACCTCATCGGCCTCGACTACGGCTTCGCGCAGGGCTTCCTGTACAGCCATCCCGTGGGCGCCGAGGAGATCAACGCGCTCCTCGATTCGGGCGGTCCGATCGTGCCAGGGGCGGTCTCTCGATGAGGAGCGGTCTCTCGATGAGGAGATGAGCTCAGTGCCGGGCGCGGATCGCGGGAAGCGCCAGCGAGCTGCCCACGCCCCACAACAGCCCGAGCGAGCGCTCGAGCTCGCCCAACACGGCATCCATGGCATCGACGAATTCGTCCGCCTGGGCCTCGGTCGTGATGAGGGGCGGCAGGATCTTCAAGACGTTTTGGTGGTCGCCGGCGACCTGGCTGAGGATCCCGTGGTCGCGGAACAGCGGCACGATGACCATCTGGGTGAACAGGCCGGTGCGCATCGATTCGAGCAGCGTCCATTGGGCGCGCAGACGCATCGATCGAGGCCGGCTGAACTCGATGCCGATCATCAAGCCGCGGCCGCGTACCTCGTGCACCAGCTCGTGGCGCTTCGCCACGCCCTCGAGGCCTGAGATCAGTGACGCGCCGATCGTCGACGCGCGTTCGACGATCGATTCCGCGTCGAGCGTGTGCAGCGTCGCCAACCCCGCGGTCATCGCCAGCACGTTCTGACCGAAGGTCGAGCTGTGCACGACCGCTCGGTCCATCTTGTCGAAGACTCGCTCTACGACATCGCTCTTCGCGATGACAGCACCGACGGGTACGTAGCCGCCCGAGAGCGCCTTGGCGACGGTGACCAGGTCGGGCTCGACGTCCCATTGCTCGAAGGCGAAGAAGGTGCCGGTGCGTCCGAGGCCGGTCTGCACCTCGTCGATCGCGAGCAACGCGCCGTACCGGTGGCAGAGCTCCGAGGCGGTATGCAGGTACCCCTCGGGCGCGACGTACACGCCCTTGCCCTGGATCGGCTCGACCACGAAGGCGGCGACGTCGCCGGCGGCGAGCTCGCGCTGCAACGCGTCGAGATCGCCGAACGGGACGCTCTGACAGCCTGGCAGGAGGTTTCCGAATCGATCGCGGAACTCGCGAGCGCCGTTCAGCGACAGCGCTCCCATCGTGAGCCCGTGGAACGCGTGGTCGGCGAACAAGATGCGTGACCGGCTGGTCGCACAGCGTGCGTACTTCATGACCGTCTCGACCGACTCCGAGCCGCTGTTGGTGAAAAAGCAGCGATACCCGTCGTTGGGCATCCGGCTGACGAGCGCTTCGGCGAGCAGGCCGGAGAGTGGTGGGCACTCCATCTGCACGAGATTCGGTAACGCGCACTCCATGGCGTCGCGTAGCGCCTGCTCGATGCCCGGATGACAGCGACCCAGAGCGAACACGCCGAAGCCGGAGAGGAAATCGAGGTACCGCCGTCCGTCCC
>DATCCI010000589.1:0-2218 GCA_036511415.1 Acidimicrobiia bacterium | reverse complement strand
CCGCCGTCTCGAGTGCCGACTTCTCGAAGAACGCGAGCACTGGTGCGGCCACGACGGCACCCCCGAAAGACGCCGCCACTCAGGGCCCCGCACCTCAGCTCAACCTCGCTTCACCAAAGCTCACGCAACCTACGGCGGGCTCTTCGGGGAACACTCCCGCGGCGCGGTCGACCGACAAAACGGCGAACGGCACCTTCTCCGCCGGCAAAGGAGAGTGCACGTCGCCTCCCCAGCTACTGCGCGGCGACACGCTCGTCCTGCGGGCAACCGCGACGCTGTCGGGCAAGCCGGTGGTCGTCCTCGTGTTCACCGGCAACGGGGAGCACACCGTGGTGGTCGACGACACCAATTGCAGGCTCTTGAACCTACAGATGCTCGGCTGAGCGGGCCCGACTCCCGGACCGGCGCGGCATGTACGCTGCCGAGCCGGGAAGAGCCGCGGACAAGCGCCAGAGGACTCGAGTGAGCGACTGGACCACCGAAGCGACCGATGTGATCGACCGCACCGTGGCGATGGTGCGCGACCGGACGGTCGAACCGGCGCGCGCGATCACTCGCGCGGTCGTGTACGGCTTGCTGGCGGCATTGGTCGCGCTGCCCGCAGTCGTGCTCTTGGCCATCGGCGCCTTCCGCGGGCTCGTATTGCTCGAGCAGGGGTACACCTGGGCGGCCTGGGTCACGCTGGGCGGAATCTTCGTGCTCGCCGGTGCGTTCTCTTGGACCAAGCGCAACCCCTGATCGAATCCATCGGCCACGAACGGAACCAGCTGCGATGAACGCGCGGGACGTCATCATCATGGGATCGGGTCCGGCGGGCCTCACCGCCGCGATCTATACCGCGCGCGCCAACTTGAAGCCGCTCGTCGTCGAAGGACTCCAGGCGGGTGGTCAACTCATGCTGACCACCGACGTCGAGAACTATCCGGGTTTCCCCGAGGGCATCATCGGTCCCGACCTCATGGCGAAGTTCCGCGAGCAGGCCGAGCGCTTCGGCGCCGAGTTCGTCACCGCCGACGTCGAAGCGGTCGATTTCTCGAGCTCGCAGCTGACCGTGCGGGTCAACGGGCACGACGAGCCGGCGAGAACGGTGATCGTCTCCACCGGCGCGCAGGCTCGGATGCTCGGCCTGTCCACGGAGCAGGCCTTGTTGGGTCGCGGCGTCTCCACGTGCGCCACGTGTGACGGATTCTTCTTCAGGGGTCACGAGATCGCGGTCGTCGGTGGCGGCGACTCCGCCCTCGAAGAGGCGAACTTCCTCACCCGCTTCGCCGACAAGGTGACCCTCGTGCACCGGCGCAAGGAGCTGCGCGCGTCGAAGATCATGCAAGATCGGGCGTTCGCCAACTCGAAGATCGAGTTCCGCTGGAACACCACGGTGACGGGCGTGAAGGGCAACGGTCGCGTCGAAGCGCTGGAACTGCGCGACATCGAGACCGGCGCGAACAGTGAGCTCGCCGTGACCGGATTGTTCGTGGCGATCGGCCACGATCCGAACACGGCGCTCTTCACCGGTCAGCTCGACCTCGACGACGGCGGGTACATCCTGACCCGACCGGGCTCGACCGCGACTTCCGTCCCCGGTGTCTTCGCGGCCGGCGACGTCCAAGACCACATCTACCGCCAGGCGATCACGGCGGCCGGATCCGGATGTATGGCGGCGCTCGAGACCGAGCGCTACCTCGAGACCCTCGGCGACGTGACCACGGCTGTCGAGTAGAGAAAGGTACCCTGTGTCTGACGGTATTCTGACGCTCACTGACGCGACCTTCGACGAAAGCGTCGGCGCCGCCGACACCCCGCTGCTGGTCGATTTCTGGGCCGAATGGTGCGGCCCGTGCAAGATGATCTCGCCCGTGCTCGAAGACATCGCCAAGGAGCACGCGGGTCGCATCCAGATCGCGAAGCTCAACGTCGACGACAACCCCAACGTTGCGCGCCGCTACGAGGTCATGAGCATCCCGACGCTGTTGGTCATCGCCGACGGTGAGGTGAAGAAGCGCCTGGTGGGCGCCAAGGGCAAGCCTCAGCTGCTCGAGGAGCTCGCCGAGTTCATCGGTTGAAGCATTCCGTCGTTCTCCGGTTGGGTGACCGCGGAAACGCGGTCCGCGATCTCAGCACGCGACTCGGCGCGCGTCCCGCATCGAACGCCGAAGGAAGCTACGTGTTCGACGACCACCTCGAACGCGCGGTGCGCGCCTTTCAACAAGAGCGCGGGCTG
>DATCCI010000588.1:0-2259 GCA_036511415.1 Acidimicrobiia bacterium | reverse complement strand
CCCGCCGATGATGAGCAGGGTGGCGAACGTGAGCGAATAGCCCGTGATGACCCACTGCAGGCTCGACAGTTGCGTGTGGAAGTCGCGCAGGATCGTCGGCACCGCGAGGTTCAACACCGTGTTGTCGAGCACCGGGATCGCCACACTGACGATCGCGACCGAGGCCGCGAACCAACGCCTGGGGTCGAGCGGCTCCTCGGGCGGGGTCACCATCGCGTCCGATCATGCCAGGCGCTTCGACGGCTGCCCGACCCGTACCGCGAAGTCCTATGCCGCGGCGTTGTTGTCGAAGGTGATCTCGATGCGGCCGCGTCCCTTGCGCTTCGCGCGGTACAACGCCTGGTCGGCGCGGGCCAGAAGTCCGTCGGCATCCGGAGTGCGTCCGAACGCGATGCCGATGCTCGAGTCGATCCGCACCGCTCCGACCGCCAACCCGAACGGCTGGACAAGGACCTCTCGGATCCGCCGGCCGATCGCGACTGCCTCCTCGGTCGATTCGAGGTCGCGGCAAATGACGACGAACTCGTCGCCGCCGACACGTGCGAGCGTGTCGACGTTGCGGATCGCGCTGCGCACGCGGCCCGCGACGCTGCACAGCAGCTCGTCGCCGAGCGTGTGTCCGAACTGGTCGTTGACGTCCTTGAACCCGTCGAGGTCGACGTACAAAGCGGCCGTGAGCGCGCCCTCCTCGAGGATGGGAGACAGCACCTCGAACAACTGGGTGCGGTTCGCGACGCCGGTGAGCGGGTCGCGGCGCGCTTCTTCGGCGAGCCGCTGTTCGAGCGCGCGGCGGTCCGTCACGTCGGTGACGAACATGATCGCCCCGTGATAGGTCCCGTCGTGCTGGCGCACGGTGCTGCAGCGAATCCGAGCCCACACCAGACGCCGGTCGACGGTCAGGAGGCGGAGATCCTGCTCGTCGCGCGGTTGATCGCCGGCGCCGATGATTCTCGCTCGGGCTTCGACCCGCTCGGTTTCATCGATGAAGTCGAAGAGCGAGCCGCCGAGCATCTCGCTCACGGTCGTGCCGAGCAGGTCGGCCAGTGCGTGATTGGCGAACGTGGTGGTGCCGGAGGCGTCGACCATGCATATGCCTTCGCGCGCGAGCTCGACGATGAGGCGATACCGCTCCTCGCTGTCGCGGAGTGCGTCCTCGGTACGCATGCTCGCCGAGACGTCGCGGATGCTCAGCACCATGCCCGCGATCTCGGGGTCGGCGAGGTGGTTCGTTCCGATGATCTCGGTCGCGAGCCACGAACCGTTCGCGTGCCGGAGCCGCACGAGCAGTGGGAGCGCTCGCGAGTCGGAGGAGCTGAGGGTCGAGGCGAATCCCTCGAGCGCCCCGACCTGGTCGACCGGGTGGACGAGATCGAACGCGCTGGCGCCGATGAGCTCGCCGGTCCCATAGCCGAGCATTGCCTCCGACGCGGGACTCGCGTACTTCAGCGCTCCCGACGGGTCGATCACCGCGATGAGGTCGGGCGAGACCCGCACGAGCGCGGCGAGCAGATCGTCCGTGTCCGGCGACGGCGCCCGGTCGTCGCCGGCGGCCAAGGCGTTCGACGTCAACTGACGACCTCTTCGAGCGTCACGACCGCGAAATCGAGCTGCGCGGCCGGCCGGGCCGGGCTGCAGAGGTAACCCTGGAACGCGTCACACCCGAGCTGGTCGAGGCGGGCGAGCTGTGCCGGTCGCTCGACGCCCTCGGCGACGACGCGCAGCTTGAGCGAGCCGGCGAGGCTGATGATCGCGCGCACGATGGCTTCGCTGCTGTCGTCCTCGTCGAGTCCCTTCACGAACGAACGGTCGATCTTGAGCATCTCGACCGGGAACGCCTGGAGGTACGCCAGCGACGAGTAACCCGTGCCGAAATCGTCGACGACCAGGTGTGCGCCGAGGCCGCGCAAGGCGGCGAAGATGCGCGCCGCGGTCGGCGCGTCGTCCATCAACACGCTCTCGGTGATCTCGAGCCAGAGCGCGTCGGGTTCGAGGCCGGTATCGCGCAGGACGGTCTCGACCTGACCGACGAGCTGCGGGTCGTACAACTGACGGGCCGAGAGGTTCACCGAGACGTAGAGGTCGCGCGCCGCGGGATCGGCTGCGCGCCAGCGCGCGGCTTGCGCGCAAGCTGTCGCGAGGACCTCGATACCGAGCGAAAGGATGAGGTCCGTCTCCTCGGCGATGCGAATGAACTCGTCGGGCGGGATCGGACCGAGCTCGGGGTGCGTGAACCGGGCGAGCGCCTCGACACCGAGGATG
>DATCCI010000587.1:0-2736 GCA_036511415.1 Acidimicrobiia bacterium | reverse complement strand
GTCGTCGATGCCGGCTGGTACCCGTACGCCACGCAGATCGGGCAGACCGGCAAGACCGTCTCGCCGAAGCTGTACGTCGCTCTCGGCATCTCGGGTGCGATCCAGCACAAGGTGGGCATGCAGAGCTCGAACGTGATCGTCGCGATCAACAAGGACGCGAACGCACCGATCTTCGAGTTCAGCGACCTCGGCGTCGTCGGCGACCTGCACGAGATCGTCCCGAAGCTCACCGAGCTCTTGAACCAACGCAAGGCGTAAGTGACCCACCCGGATCACGCATGACCGTGCGCGCGTCCGACTTTCCGCCGCCGTTCAGCGCGCGCGAGTTCGTCGCGGAGCCCACCGATCCCGCCGACGAGCGGATCGAGGTCGGGATCCTGATCGTCGGCGGCGGTCCCGCCGGCCTCGCCTGCGCGATCCGTCTCGGCCAGCTGCTCGAAGAGCACCCGGACGTCGCCGACAGGCTCGGTGAGGTGCCGGTCGCGGTCGTCGAGAAGGGCAAGCAGCCAGGCTCGCACCTGTTCTCGGGCGCTGTCGTCAACCCGCGCTCGCTTCGCCGCCTCTTCCGCGACCGCTACCACGTCGAGGACATGCCGGGGTACGGCGCCGTCCACGGCGAGGCGGTGTACGTCCTCACACGCCGCGCGGCGATGCGCATCCCGCCACCCCCGACGATGCGCAATCACGGCAACGTCGTCTTCTCGCTCTCGCAGCTCGGCCGCTGGCTGGGCGAGCGCGCAGAAGAGGGCGGGGCGATGATCCTTCCCGAGACCGCCGCCGAGAAGCTGCTCGTCTCGCACGGTCGCGTCGTCGGGATCCGCACGGGCGACAAGGGCCGCAACCGCGAGGGCGAGCCGGCCGGCAACTACGAACCGGGCGCCGACCTCGTCGCGAAGGTGACGGTGCTCGCCGAAGGAACGCAGGGCCATCTCACCGGCGTTGCGATCGACCACTTCGGGCTGCAGGGCAACGAGCCGCAGGTGTGGGAGCTCGGCGTCAAGGAGGTGTGGAAGGTCGCGAAGCCGCTGCGCCACGTCGTGCACACGATGGGCTGGCCGCTCCGGACCGCTGCGAAGTACCGCGAGTTCGGCGGCTCGTTCGTCTACCCGATGGGCGACGACATGCTCACGATCGGGATGGTCGTCGGGCTCGACTACCGCGACGTGGAGCTCTCTGCGCACGATCTGCTGCAGGAGCTGAAGACGCACCCGAAGATCCGGAAGCTGCTCGAGGGCGGCGAACGGATCGGCTGGGGCGCGAAGACAATTCCGAGCGGCGGCTTCCATTCGCTCCCGACGCGCTTGCACGCGCCTGGATTGCTGATGTGCGGCGACGGCGTCGGCATGGTCAACATCGCGCGCCTCAAAGGCATCCACTACGCGATCGAGTCGGGCCGCCTCGCCGCCGAGTCCGCCTTCGCATCGGTGCAACCCGGCGCAACACCGGCGACCGCCCTCGCCTCCTACGACGCAGCGGTGCGCGACAGCTTCATCTGGAGCGATCTCGAGGAGGTGCGCGACATGCGCCAGGTGTTCAGCCGCGGCTTCTTCGTCGGCGGCGCGCTTGCGAGTGCGATGACCGCGTCCAAGGGGAAGATCACCATCGGG
Organism: Acidimicrobiia bacterium; assembly: GCA_036511415.1. Taxonomy (GTDB): domain Bacteria; phylum Actinomycetota; class Acidimicrobiia; order IMCC26256; family PALSA-610; genus PALSA-610. The sequence goes on along the minus strand of DATCCI010000587.1, from coordinate 1,129 downwards.
AAGCTGCAGGCCGAGCACGACGCGGAGCAGCCGCTCCTGCGCACCGACCGTGCGTCGCGCTATCCCGTCCCGGACGGCAAGCTCACCTTCGACAAGCTCTCGTCGGTCTTCGCGTCGGGCAACAAGACTCGCGACGACCAGCCGAACCACATCCGCATCGAGCGGACGGTTCCGCGCGAGGTTGCCGAGATGTGGGTCCACCTGTGCCCCGCGCAGGTGTACGAGATCGGCACGGAAGGCGGCGACGGCATGGTGACCGTGCAGCTTGCGCCGTCGAACTGCGTGCAGTGCGGAGCGATCACTGCCAAGGGCGGGCGCCTGACGCCTCCCGAAGGCGGCTCCGGGCCCGAGTACACGCTGACGTAGCGCGCACGCTCGATCTGTCTCGTCGGCACGACTTACGCACGGCTTACGCGCGCCGAACCGTGACCTGACCGCCGCCACCGATGGTGAGTGCATCAACTGTTTCCCAACGGAGGTCATCCGATGCGCACCAAGATCCTTCTCGCCACAGCAGCAGTCGCGCTCGTCGCGACCGGTGCTGCCTTCGCCGGCAATGGCCCGGCGAAGATGCAGTACGCCTTCCTCGGCCAGCTGACCGCGACTCCCGCCAACGGCGGCGTCTCGATCACGGTCGTGGGCGGCACGAGGGCCGCGCTCCGCGCGATGCTCGGCCAGCCCGTCACGCAGACGTTCGCGTACGGCGCGAACACCGAGTTCCTCAAGTGGGCGAACGGCGTGCCGACGATCGTGCAGGCCGGCGATCTCGCCGCCGGCGACTACGTGAGAGTGAACGTCCGCGCAGCGCGCGACGCCACGCTCGCCGAGATCGAGGCGCAGCCTTCCGGTCTCGTCGGCGATCACGGCACCACGCTGGAAACCCCCGACCAGCCGCTCTACAACTTCCGCGGCACGCTCACGTCGGCGACGTCGACTGCGGTCACCGTCCACGTCACGGGCGGCGACGGCCGGGCGATGAAGCTGCTGATCGGCCAGTCCGCCGACCAGACGTTCACCGTCGGCGGCACGACGATCTTCCTGCTCTGGCAGGGCAAGGTACCGACCGTGATCGACGCGTCGAAGCTCGTCGTCGGCGACAAGATCGTCGTCCGCGTGCAGGCTGACAAGG
>DATCCI010000586.1:0-2862 GCA_036511415.1 Acidimicrobiia bacterium | reverse complement strand
CGGCGCGAACAACGCGGCCGGGTACCAGCTGGCGTCGGGCAAGGCCATCATGGCGATCGGCGGCTTCAACGGCACCGATCCCACCCCGACGCTCGCCCAGTTCGAGCAGTACGTGAAAGCCGGCGAGATCCACTACTTCATCGCATCCGGTGGTGGAGGGGGCGGGCCGGCCGGCGCGGGCTCGAGCACGTCCGGCGCGATCACCCAGTGGGTGGAGCGGAACTTCACCGCGCGCGACGTCGGTGGGACGACGATCTACGACCTGAGCTCGGCCTCGCCTCGATGACGCGACGCAAATGACGCGAGGTGGATGATGGTGGGGCCGCTGAGGGCGGGGGCCTGATCGGGCCGGGCTCCGGGTACCCTGCTGGTATGGCCGACCCGGCAGGGTTTGCAGAACAGGCGATGCCGTACATGTCGGCGCTCTACGCGGCGGCTTTGCGCATGACGCGCAACCCGAGCGACGCCGAGGACCTCGTGCAGGAGACGTTCCTGCGCGCGTACCGCGGGTTCGAGGGCTTTCACGAAGGCACGAATCTGAAGGCGTGGCTGTACAAGATCCTCACGAACACCTTCATCAACCAGTACCGCGCGAAGAAGCGCCGGCCCGATCAGGTCGACCTCGACGACGTCGAGGACTTCTACATCTTCCGTCGGTTGGGCGGCCTCGAGGCGGCCGAAGCCACCCGCACCCCGGAAGCCGAGGTGATGGAGGGAATCCCCGACTCGGAGGTGAAAGAGGCGCTCGAGTCGATTCCGGAGCAGTTCCGGATGGCCGTGATCCTCGCCGACGTCGAAGGATTCTCGTACAAGGAGATCGCAGACATCCTCGACGTGCCGATCGGCACCGTGATGAGTCGCATCCACCGGGGAAGACGGGCGCTGCAGAAGAAGTTGTGGGACTACGCCGAACGCAACAACCTCCGGCCGCGCGTCGAGACGGCGTCGGGGGGGTGACAGGCGCCATGGATTGCGAGCACGTGCACCTACGGGTCTACGAGTACCTCGACGGGGAGCTGACCGTCTGGAAGCGCCGGGCGATCACCCGCCACCTCGACGAGTGTCCGCCGTGCGCGCAGGGATTCACCTTCGAGATCGACCTTCGCCGCGTGGTCGTCTCGAAGTGCGCCGAGGACGTGCCCGCCGAGCTCAAGAACCGCATCGCCATCGCGCTCGGGATCGTCGAGGCGCCCGGACCGGGCCCCGACTGATCCACCGGGCGGGCCAGCTCCTACCATGAAGCCAGCTCCTACCATGAAGAGTGTGGCTTCTACGATGGACGCCACGGCAGGTCGAGCCACCCAGGAGGAATGGTGAGGGCGTCCACCGTCAGCGCGCTGATCATGGGAATGGTCATCGGATTGATCGGGCTGGTGTTAGGCATCTACGTGTTCGCCGACCACAGCGGCGGCAAGCTGTGGTTCTACTGGATCGCGCCCATCCTCGCGATCGGCTTCTTCGGGGTCATGGCCCAGCTGGCAGTCCTCTACTGGGTGAAGGTGGGGCGGCTCGAGACCAAGGGTCGCGCCCGCAAATGAGCGCGCCCGGCGACGGTGAAGGGCGGGCGCCCGATCCCGTCGACTGGGCCACGGCCCGGCGCGTGGCGCGGTTCGTCGCCGGCGCCGATCCACTCGCCGACTCGTACCTCGCCGCTTCGCTGCAAACCGACTTCGACGTCTTGACGGTCCGAGCCGAGGATCTCGTCGAGGGCTACACGGGGCTGCGCGCGCCGGGCCACGCCTCGGCGCGGGTGCTCGACCGGCGCGACTGGGTCGAGTCGAACATCTCGTCGATGCGGTCGCTCCTCGATCCGCTCATGCAGCGGTTCGGGGCCCGAATGGTCCACAACCCGCTCGCACCGGTGAGCCGGCGGGTAGCCGCCACCGAGATGGGCGGCCTGCTCGGCTACCTCGCGAAACGGGTGCTCGGCCAGTACGACCTGCTCGTCCCCGACGGGCCCGACTCGGTCGCCGTCGGCCTCGCCCGGGAGCCGACCGGCGACGCGGTCTACTACGTCGGCGCCAACATCTTGTCGCTCGAGAAGCGTTTCGCCTTTCGCCCGCGCGACTTCCGCCTGTGGATCGCGATCCACGAGGTGACCCACCGGGCGCAGTTCACCGGCGTTCCCTGGATGCGCGGTTACTTCCTCGGGCTGGTGCGCGAGGCGCTCGAGCTGGTCGACCCCGACCCGCGCACCATGCTGCGCGCGGTCGCAAGCGCGGTCGACGAGGTCCGCGCCGGGCGCAATCCCCTCGACGAGGGCGGTCTCGTCGGACTGTTCGCTTCGCCGGAACAGCGCGGCGTGCTGGGGCAGGTGCAAGCGCTGATGTCGGTGCTCGAAGGTCACGGCAACGTGGTGATGGACGATCTCGGGCGTGAGCACGTCGCGGGGCAGGAACGCATGTCGCGGGTGCTCTCGCAACGGCGCAAGATGGGCGGGATCACGGGCGCGCTGCAGAAGTTGCTCGGGATCGAGCAGAAGATGAAGCAGTACGAGGTCGGCGAGCAATTCGTGCGCGGCGTCTACGAGATCGGCGGCCGGCACGCGTTCGACGCGGTGTGGCACGCACCGCAGAACCTTCCGACCGTTGCGGAGCTCAACGAGCCCGCGAGTTGGCTCGCGCGAGTCGACGCTGCACGGGTGTGATTCTTTCCGACGCACTCGACGACCTCGCCGCGAACGCGAGTGTCGTTGTCGGCTGCAGCGGAGGGGCCGATTCGCTGGCACTGCTCGCACTCGCGTGCGGGCGCGGTTACGACGTGTGCGCGGTCTACGTCGACCACGGTCTGCGCGCCGGTACCGGATTCGACGCCGAGACCGTGAAGCGGGCGGCGGCGAGATTCGGCGCGCGGTCGCGCGTC
>DATCCI010000585.1:0-6770 GCA_036511415.1 Acidimicrobiia bacterium | reverse complement strand
AGCCGCTTTGCACCCTGCGGCACCGAGTCCGAGATGATCTGGGTCGCGGGCGTGACGCTCGGCACGGTCGAGGTCGACGCGCCCTTCGGTGAGATCGACGCCGACGGCTTGGCGCTCCCGCTCCCGGCACAGCCGGCGATCGCGACCGCGCAGACGGCGATCAGACACCGCGACGAAATCCCCCGAAGTATGCGCATCTCCCGAGACTAACGGAGGTCCGTGGTCGAGAGACCTCGGGCTACGCCGGGGGCGGCACTGCTTCGACGAACTCCAGGGCCGCGTCGATGCAGTCGAACTCGCTCGGCGTGCGGAAGTGGTCGATGCCCCGCAGGACGACGAGCTCCACGTCGGGCAGGGCGTCGACGAGGGGCTCGGGCGGTCCGGCGAAGTCGCGGTCGCCGATGATGACGAGCGTCGGGCAGGTGACGCGGGACGCGTCGTCGGGCGTGAACGCCTCGGACGGGCGGCGCAGGCACGCGGCAATCGCCAGCGGGTCGTTACCGGCGCTGCGCGCGAGCTGCACGAACAGCCGCATACCGATGTCGTCGGGCTCGACGCCGCGCTCGAAGATGCCGGCGAGTGCCTCCGTGTCGTCGCTGCGGAACACGTTCTCGCCGACGCCGATCAGCACGAGGCGGCCGAACCGCTCCGGCGTGCGCGCGGCGACGCGCAACAGGAGCTGCGCGCCGAGCGAGAAGCCGATCGCGTCGACCGTCTCGTCCGGGTCGTCGGGAAGGGCCATCTCGATCGCGGCTTCGAGGTGCGCGTACTTGGTGGGGTCGTGGGGCGCATCTGCCGTTCCGTGGCCGAGGATGTCGACCGGGACGACGCTTCGGCGCGCGTCGTCGAGCAGGTCGACCCAACCTGTCGTCCGCCAGCCGTGCTCGAACGACGAGCCGAGCCCGTGCACGAGGACGACGGGTTGGTTGCGCATGCCGGGGAAGGGTACGGCGCTGATCGCCAGCGGCGGACGGCGGGCTCAGCGAACGGCGGGGAAGTCGTGCCACGAACGCGGCGTGTGCCCGTCGGCCTGGCGGACGAACTCGCTCAGGAACCACGTCCAGAACGTGCGCATCTCGTCGGTGGGTGCGAGCGTGAGGAGCCCGCCGGTGCGGCAGTACTCGTCGGCTTCCAAGAGCAGCGGCGCGAGATCGAGGCTGTCGCCTTTGACGCGCGGCGGAACCGTGAGCTCGAGATCAATGTGCTCGGCCCGGCGCCGCGCGGCGGAGTCGAGCACGTCTTCGGCTTCCGGGTTGAGGCCTGCGTACCGTTCGTCGAGGATCGTCGCGATCTCGACGAGCCGCTTGGGGACGTCGGCTTGTTCGCCGCCGCCGATTGCGATGATGGCGAACTCTCGCAGCAACGCCTCACGATGCTGGTATGCCCGGCCCGCGACGCGGAGCGGGAAATCGACCAGAACCACCCGACGTACTGAGCCCCGACTCATCGAACCGCAGTGTAACTGCCGTTTGGCGAGCGGGTTCCGGGGGCGTCCGCGCACCCGAGCAACGGCCCCGGTCGGCGCCGCGGTCCGGCCACCACGCTCGCTTCCGGTAGTGTGGAGCCTGCACCGCACCGCCGGGTCTGTCCGCTGCACGTCAGCATGGGCCTCAGCGAGCGTGAGCTCGCTCCCCGGCGACTTCGCGAACATCGAAACTTTCGTGCGCGGTGCCGTCCCGAATCAGGAGTCCTGTGTCAACCAGCTTTGCCGATCTCGGCGTTTCCGCCGACCTCATCGACGCGCTCGACAAGCGTCGCATCACCGAGCCGTTCCCCATCCAGGCTGCGGCCATCCCCGACGCGCTCGCCGGCCGCGACATCTCGGGCCGCGCGCCGACCGGCTCGGGCAAGACGCTCGCGTTCGGCATCCCGATGATCGAGCGCGTGCCTCGCGCCCGTCGGTTGCGTCCGGGCGCGCTCGTGCTCGCGCCGACGCGCGAGCTCGCCGCGCAGATCCAACGTGACTTGTTGCCGCTCGCCAAGACGCGTGGCCGCCGGGTCATCGCGGTGTACGGAGGCGTCGGCTACGAGACTCAGATCCGGGAGCTGCGCCGCGGTGTCGACGTGCTGGTCGCGTGCCCGGGCCGGCTCATCGACCTCGTCGAGCGGCGCGCGGTCGAGCTCGACGGTGTCGAGATCGTGGTGATCGACGAAGCCGACCGCATGGCCGACATGGGCTTCCTGCCGCAGGTTCGCAAGTTGCTCGACCTGGTCTCGAAGAATCGGCAGACGATCCTGTTCTCGGCGACGCTCGAAGGCGACGTCGGCGCGCTCACTCGTGAGTACCAGAACGACCCGGTGCGCCACGAGGTCGGCGAGGTGGAGCCCGACCTCGACGCGTCGACGCACGCGTTCTGGCACATCGAGGCGACGGAGCGCCCACGCCACACCGCCACCCTGATCAACAAGCACGGGTCGACGATCGTGTTCTGCCGGACGCGCCATGGTGCCGATCGGCTCGTCAAGCAACTCTCCGCGGCGGGAGTGTCGGCCGCGTCGATCCACGGTGGTCGCTCGCAGGGCCAGCGCGATCGCGCGTTGCAGTCGTTCAAGCAAGGCAATGTCGACGCCCTCGTCGCCACCGACGTCGCCGCCCGCGGCATCCACGTCGACGGCGTCGCCTGTGTCGTGCACTTCGATCTCGCCGAGGACGCCAAGGCGTACCTGCACCGCTCCGGACGTACCGGGCGGGCCGGCGCATCCGGCGTCGTGGTCACGCTCGTGTCCGACGCGCTGGTCCGCGACGTTCGCCGCCTGCAGAAGGACATCGGGCTCGTCGGCGAGCTCGAGCGCATCGGACGGGCCCCGGCCGGTTCGAGCGGGCGTCCGACGCCCTCGACCGACCGCCCGGTCCGCGCCGACGCGCGGCCGTCGCGGCACGTGCCGCGCCGTCCGGAGAAGTGCACACAGCCGCGGCGGAGCGGCTCACGCGATCGCCGGCGGCAACGGCGCGGCTCAGCCGGCTGATCCGCGCGGGAAGCTCGTCTCGCCCGCGCGGCAGCGCGCGCGCCGACCGGCGAGCTCGATGTCGACCGGAGCCGACGAGGCGATGTGGACGTGGTCGTGCGTGGCGCGCACGCGCAGCGACGCACCGCGAAACAGCAGACGCACCTCGAGCTCCGACCATTCGGGCGGCAGCTTCGGGTCGAGGACGAGCACGTCGTCACACGGTCGCGCACCCATGAAGCCGAATGCGAGTGCCTGCCAGACACCTCCCATGGCTCCGAGATGCACGCCACCGTCGCCGGTCCCGCCGACGTCGTCGAGATCGATCGTCGCCGCGATCCGCAAGAGCTGGACCGCTTCTTCCATGCGCCCGGCGCGCGCGTAGAGGGCCGCGTGGGTGCCGGGGGAGAGCGAGCTGCCGTGCGCCGTACGCGGCCCGTAGAAGTCGAGGTTCGCCTCGAGGGAACCGGGTGCGACCTCGGCGGGGAGCAGATGGTGGAGCATCAGCACGTCGGTCTGCTTCACGATCTGTGATCTCGTGACCCGGTCGCGCCCCAAGAGGAGGTCGGCGGTGACCGGGCGGGTGGCGATGTCGGCGATCCGGACCGGGTCGAGATCGAAGAACCCCGCGAACTCCTCGTAGAGACCGGTGTCGGTGCGGTACCCGTCGGCGAGCGCGCCGGCGAGTTCGAGCCAGTGGGTCCGCTCGCCCGCCTCGACGTCGGTTGCCCCGTACCGCTCGGCCGACTCCGCCGCGACGCGGAGGTTCCAGCGCGCGAGCACGTTCGTGTACGCGTTGTCATCGACGGGCTCGTGGTACTCGTCGGGGCCGATGACGCCGTATATGTGCGCGATCCCGCGGTCATCGACGCGGACGCGCGACGCCCAGAATCGGGCGGTCTCGACGAGCAGGCGGTGACCGGGTCCGCGCCGGAAGTCGTCGTCGGCCGTCCACGCGATGTACTCGTGCGCAGCCCGGGCGACATCTCCCACGATGTGCAACTCGTCGGCTCCCGTCCGGATGGGCACGACCACGCCGTGGGGGTCGACGGCGGACGTCGGCGTGACGTCCTCGCCGGTGATCGCGGACTCCCACGGAAATCGCGCGCCGCGCAGGTGTTCGGAGCGGGCCCGAGCGAGCGCCTGCGGGAGCCGGCGGATGCGGTACTCGAGCATTGCCCGGGCGGCGATTGGGTGAGTCGCCGCGAAGAAGGGGAGCACGAAAGTGTCCGCATCCCAGAACACGTGGCCCCGGTAGCCGTCACCGCTCAACCCGCGCGCGCCGACGGCGGCCTCGTCGCGCCCGTCGACCGATGCGATGAGATGGAACACCGCGATGCGCACGGCGCGCTGCAGCTCGTCGTCGCCGGTGATCGTGATGTCGGCCCCCGCCCACCTGCGCGCCCACTCGCGCCGGTGCTCGACCAGCAAGCCGTCGAAGCCGGGCCCGGTCGCTTCTGCCAACGCCGCCTGTGCGTCCGCGGGCCGAGGATCGCCCGGCCCCGTGACGTACGCGACGACACGATCGAGCCGAACGCCCGCGCGCGATTGCGACGCGGCGACCGTGATCGATCCGCCCGTACCGCGTGTTGCCATCCAGCCCGGACCGTCGATGGTTTCCGGCCCGGGCGCGTCGGCCGGCTCGCTCAGCGGCTTCGCGATCGGCGGTGACCCGTCGACGCGACCGACGGTCGCACGCAGGCACGCGATACCGGGACGAGCAAGCGAAACGAATCTCGACGACTCGATGCTCGTCGCGCCCGTGACGTGTTCGGTCAGCACGCCGGTGTAAAGGTCGAGCGCGCGCGTGATGCGGTCTTGCGGCTCCAGTGTTCCTTGGAGATGGGCCCAGCGCGGCGCCGCGAGCAGCGACGACTCGGCGCCCTCGCCGTCGTATATCCCGGCAGCCATGACCTTCGGGAGGGTGCCGGGATGCGCCAGCAGTGGCGCGGCGGTGGTCCCGATCGAGCCGTCGGAGATCGCGAGCAGCGACTCGCAGGCGCGTTCCTTCGCACCGTCGATACCGTCGACGGCGATCAACCAAGCGGCCGCCGACGTGGCGCGCGGAACGTCGTCGCGCCGCGCCAGCTGGTCGGCGAGCAGTGCGACGAACGCGGGCGGACCTCCGGGTAGGGCAACCACACGATCGGGCAGCCCCTCGGGCTCGATGCCGACCGAGCAGACGGTCGCGTGCTCGGCCTGCGCGACCAGCATCATGGAATCACTGCCGACGAGGCCGCCGAGCGAACCGAACTCGTCGCCTCCGATCAGGACCTGATCGTCCGAGATGCCGTCGGCCCAGAGTTCCGCGAACACCGCGCGTGCGGAGTCGGCCTTGTCGGTGAGACCGATCTCGACGTGCTTGGCATCGCTCGTGACCTTGGGCGCGGCGCAACCCGCGTCGCGCGCCGCTTCGATCGCGATCTCCACTGCCTCGGCGAGGCCGTTGATTCCCGCGGCGCGGAGTCGCGCCTCGGCGGCCGCGACGACGCGGTCGATGTCGGCCTTGGGTGGGTCGGCCCACTCGGGTTCGGGGAGCAGGTCGATCTTGCGCCGGTTGAGTCGCTGCGAGACGATCCGGGCCGCGAAACCTCGTGCCGCCAACCGGTCGACGGTGTCGCGCGCGGCGCGCGTCAGCGCGGCGTCTTCGTCGGGTGTTGCCTCGCGCCGCGTGACGACGCGCGGTCCCTGCTCAGCGACCTCGAACAGCTCGGATCCGCGGTTGAGCGCGAGCAGCAGCCGACCGGGACCCTCGGGCCGGGCGAGGAGCTGGCCGTCGACGTTGTCGACATGGGTGCCGCTGACCACCGCGACGTCGACTCCCGACGCGCACAGACGCTCTACCAGACCGCGGACCTCGCTCGCGTCCGATTGCCGATCGGGCACCGCGGTTCCGTCCCAATCGAACACGATCGCCTCGAACCGGCGCTCGAGCGCGTCCGGTCGCGGTCGAGCCGCCGTCTTGCGAGCCATTCGGGGATGCTAGGTGTCGGCCGGGTGGGCGGCGAAGTGAACCGCGGGCGGCTGTTGTCCGTATATGGGTCGACGGCAATTCGTTGAAACGTGGACGAGGACGATCGGTGGCGATACAGATGAAACAGATGAAGTTCGGGCACAACAAGATCGGCGTCGGCGCGCCACTGGCGCTCGGAGTCTCGGCTTTGGTCGTTCTCGCCGGCTGCGGGTCGTCGACGGCGAAAGTGTCGCCCGCCGCGCCGCCGCCCGCGACGACGTCGACCACGTTGCACGTCGCGTCGTCGGCGCCGGTCGTGCTGACCGCGAAGAGCTCGACGCTCGGTTCCATACTCGTCGATGCCAAGGGCATGACGCTGTACACGTTGACGAACGCCGGTAAGCCGGTTCCGTGCACGGATCAGTGCGCGAGCTTCTGGCCACCGTTGGTGTTGCCGCCCGGCACGGTGACTGCGATGGGTGGCGCGGGCGTGACGGGCCTCGGAACCGCGTCGACCATGACGGTCGTACAGGTCACCGAGAACGGCTCGCCGCTGTATCGCTTCTCGAAGGACACGGCACCCGGCGACACCAACGGCGAAGGCATCTCCAGCTTCGGTGGTACGTGGCACGTCGCCAAGGTGGGGAGCACGACCGCCGTCGCGCCGCCGGCAGTTGTGCCGCCCGCAACTCCGCCGCCCGCAGTCGCGCCGCCGGCGACCATGCCGCCCGCCACGATGCCACCCGTGACGAGTCCGCCTGCGACCTCTCCGGCAACTCCCGGCGGCTACTACTGACCCGCGCGTCAGCGCGTCCGCTGCTTAGGAGTGATTGAGAATCTCGGCGGCTGCGCGTTCACCTGAGCGAACGGC
>DATCCI010000584.1:0-8374 GCA_036511415.1 Acidimicrobiia bacterium | reverse complement strand
GGGCGACAGCCGTCCCGCCCGAACCGGAGGCCGGCGGACCGCTGCGCCGCGCCGCTCGGACGCCACCCGCCGCCGGGCCCGCTTCTCCTTCTCCTGACGTTTGCCCATCCCGAACAGTTTGGCGCGTCGCGGGCTGCGGCCGGTCCTCGGCGTCGATCCGGGGGTTAGGAGCTGATCCCGATTAGGAGTTGATCATCGCGGTCGACGCCGTCGTGAAGTACTCGCGCATCATGGTCGCCGCAGCCGGCGGGGCGTCAGAGTCGTCGAGCGCGGCCAGCATCGCCGCGAGCCAGGCACCGCGCTCGCGTTGCGCGATGGCGAAGGGTGCGTGTCGCATCCGCAGCCGCGGGTGGCCCTTCTCGGCGCTGTAGGTCGGTGGGCCACCCCAGTACTGGCCGAGGAAGAGTGCGAGCGCCCGCATCCCGGGCGCGAGATCGGTCGGGTACAACGGCCGGAGCGTCGGGTCGGCCTCGACCCGTGCGTAGAAGCGCTCGACGAGCGCGTCGAAGAAGGGCTGGCCGCCGACGACCTCGAACACGGTTGCCTGGTTCACGACCGGTACATTCCTCTTCCGTGCGCCAACAATGGCTTCATCCGAGCGCAGGCACGCGTCCGACGGCGACGAAGGGTACCGGCGTGTTCGCGCTCGACGCGATCCCGTCGAACACGACCGTGGCCGCGTTCGGCGGCCGCGTCGTCGACGGGAAGGAGCTCGAGGGTCTCGGCGAAGCGGTACGCATCCACGCCCTGCAGATCGATGACGACCTCTTCCTCGCGAGCGCGCCGCCGTTCGATCCGGCCGACTACGTCAACCACTCCTGTGACCCGAACTGCGGCATCGTGGGCTCGGTGCTCCTCGTCACGATGCGCGACGTCGACGCGGGCGAGGAGCTCTGCTTCGACTACGCGATGACCGACTCCGACGACTACGACACGTTCCAATGCGGATGTGGTACCGAACGTTGTCGCGGCGAGATCACCGGCGACGACTGGAAGCAGCCCGAGCTCCGTGACCGTTACGCGGGCTGGTACTCGACCTACCTCGCACGCCGGCTCTCGTAGCCGCGGTGGGCCCGCGCCTCACGGCGTGCAATCGGCGCACAGGCCGACGAGATCGAGCCGATGGTGCTCGGTGCGAAAACCGGCGCGCCGCGCGGCTTCGTCGACCGCGACCGCGACCGAGCGCTCGACCGCAGCGGTTGCCGGCAGATCCTCGACGCGACCGCAGTTCGAGCACACGAGATGGTGATGGTGGCCCGTGAGATCCTCGGCGAGCTCGTAGCGCGCGAAATCGGCGTGGGTCACGAGCCGGTGCACGACCCCGGCCTGTTCCAACACCACCAGGTTCCGGTAGGCCGAGCTCTGGGCGAGCGCGGGCTGTGTATCGAGGATCTCGGGAATCGTGAGCGGCCGGTCGGCCGCCTCGAGCACGTCGACGATGAGCTTGCGCGTCGGCGTGAGTCGCTGTTGCTGGGCGCGCAGCATCACCGAGATGGTCTCGTGCAGCCGCGGGCGCGGACCGTTCGCCGCCATTGTGGTGAGTGTACGGGTACCGTCGCGCGTCATGGACGCCACCGATCGGTTCGCGGCCGAGGTCGCTGCACCGGCCGGCGAGATGCGTCTCGACGTCGCCGCGTTCTGTCTGGCCGCGCACGCGCATCCGGGCCTCGACGTCGACCGCGAATGCGCTCGCCTCGACGAGCTCTCGCAGCGATGTCCGACCGCGACGTTCGACGGCATGCGCGCGTGTCTCTTCGAGACGCTCGGTTTCCGGGGCAACACGCACGACTACGGCGATCCCGAGAACTCGTTCCTCGACTCCGTGCTCGAGCGACGCGTCGGCATCCCCATCTCCCTTGCGGTCGTGGCGATGGAGGTCGGGCGCCGGATCGGTGTGCCGGTGCACGGAGTCGGTATGCCCGGGCACTTTCTTGTCATGGACGCGGCGAGAGAAGGCGTTTGGTGCGACCCGTTCCACGGCGGTGCGCTCTACGACGTCGACGGGTGCCGCCGGCTCTTCTCGCGCGTGCACGGCAACGCGCGCGGCTTTTCTCGCGCGCTGCTCGCTCCGACCGACTCGCACGAGATCATCGCGCGGATGCTGGCCAACCTCGAGAGCGGGCGCCTCGCCTCCGACCCGATGGCGCTCGGGTGGATGTGCGAGCTGCACTTGATGCTGCCGCATCTGCCGGACGACCAGCGCGTGCGGATCTCGACGGCGCGTCGAGCTGTACGCGCGCGCTGGAACTAGTGAGCGGCGATGTCGTGAACGGTGCGCCGAACGTCACCATGGCGATGTTCCCGCTCGGCACCGTGCTGTTCCCGCACGCACTGCTCCCGCTGCACGTGTTCGAGCCGCGCTACCGGCTGATGATGCGCCACGTGCTCGACGGCGACCACGAGTTCGGCGTGGTGCTCATCGAACGGGGGAGCGAGGTCGGCGGGGGCGACACGCGTTTCGACGTCGCCACCGTCGCGCGCGTCGTGCAGGCGGCCGAGCTCCCCGACGGGCGCTACGCCCTGGCAACCGTCGGTCTGAGGCGCGTGCGGGTCGTGACCTGGCTCGTCGACGACCCGTATCCCCGCGCCGAGGTCGTCGCGCTGGGCGACCCCCCGGCCGTTGACGCCGACGCGGCCGCGCGCGAGCTCGTCGTCGACCTGTTCGCGCGCGTGACCGCGCTCGCGCGCCGCCTCGATACCCGAATCGCAGATCCGCCGGCGTTCGACGCCGACCCGGTGCGGGCCTCCTACGAGGCGGCGGCGGTCGCGCCGATCGGGCCGCTCGACGCGCAGCGGCTCCTCGCCGCCCACGACGCGAGCACGCGGCTCACCCAGCTCGCGGTCATGCTCGAGGACCGGATCGGCGAACTGCGCGCGCGTCTCGGCGACCACGAGTGAACTGAGACGGCGAGTGACGAATTCCGCGCGGATGGGTACGCTGCCGGCATGAATGATCACGTGGACGAGCAGGCGACTCGTGAGCGCCTCGAGCGCGAGCGTGCTCGCGTCGGGGAGCTCATTGCGGAGTTGCGCAGCGAGGGTCTCGACGAAGAGCAGGCCGCGCAATCGGGCGACCTGACGCACTACGACCAGCATCCGGCCGACCAGGCGTCGGAGATGTTCGAGCGCGAGAAGGACCTCGCCATCCTCGAAGGGCTCGAGGCGGATCTCGCGGAGATCGAGGCCGCGCTGCAGCGTCTCGACGACGGAACCTTCGGCGTCGACGAGGTCACGGGTGAGCCCATCGACCCCGAGCGCCTCGATGCGCTCCCGACGGCACGAACGAACGTTCCGCCCTCGGGGTCGTGATCGTCCGGCTGCTGCTGTTCGCTTCGGCTCGAGAGGCCGCCGGCCGCAGCCGCGACGAGTTCGAGCTCACGCCCGGCGCGCCGCTCGAGCGACTCCTCGCCGACGCGGTCGAGCGTTACGGGACGTCGTTCGCAACCGTGCTGGCCACCGCTCGGGTGTGGGTCAACGGCGACGAGCCCGGCGCCGATGGCGCGACGCCACTGCACGACGACGACGAGATCGCGGTGCTGCCGCCGGTGAGCGGCGGCGCCGGCGCCGCGCCCTTTCCACCGGTCGGTCGGTCAGCCGACCGACCGCCGCCCTGTTAGCGTCCGATCGTTCGTGCGCTTCCACGTCCGGTTCTTGCTCGTACGGCGCGTGCTCCTCGCGGCCGTCGCGGTCGCGCTGCTGACCCCGCCGGCGGCGGCCGGCGCCGCGTCCGATCCGCTCGCCGCCGCCGTCGCTCGCGTCACTGCAGCCGAGAAGGCCGACAACCGCGCGACCGCGGCATACGACGCGGCCCAGACGAGGTACTACGAGCTGCAGGACGAGCAGGCGTCCACGCAGCGATCGATCCTCACCCTGACGGCACAACAACAACGCCTCGCGGCGCTCGGGCGCATGCGCGCCGTCGTCGCGTACAAGCGCGGTTCGCTGGTTCTCGACGACATCCTCGGCAGCGGGTCCGACATCTTGGACGCGGCGCGGCGCGCCGAGATGCTCGATGACGCCAACGCCCGCGGCGACGATGTGATCGCGCAGCTCGACACGGTGACCGGTGATCTGGACGATCACGAGTCGACGCTGCACGACGAGGTCGCCCACGCGAAGGCGGCGCTCGGAACGATGAACGCCCAACAGCATGACGCCGAGCGCGCGCTCGCGACGGCGGGACGCGCCGAGCGCGAGCTGCGGGCGCAACTCGCGGCGCGGCGACGCCTCCAGCAACTCTCCGCGATCCTCGCGACCACACGCGCCGAGGCCCGATCCGGGAACGCTTCGGGAAGTGGTGCCGGGCGTGGGACGGCGGGCCAGATCATCGTGCGAGGAACGTGGGTGTGCCCGGTGCAGGGCCCGGTCTCGTTCACCGACACGTTCGGCGCGGCGCGCAGCGGCGGTCGCCGCCACCAGGGCAACGACGTGTTCTCCCCCGGGGGTACGCCGCTCGTCGCGGTCACCGACGGGACGGCGTTCTTCCAGGGCGATCCGCTCGGCGGCAATGCCGCATACGTGCAAGGACACGACGGGAACACCTATTACTACGCGCACCTGAACGACTACGTCGGCGGTGCACGCGCGGTCACCGCGGGCGAACTGATCGGTCACGTCGGCAACACCGGCGATGCCGCCGGCGGTCCCACGCATCTGCACTTCGAGATCCGGCCCGGCGGCCCGAACGGCCGCGCGATCGATCCGTACCCCACACTGGCGGCTCATTGCGGGTGACCACGGGTAGGGTGGGTGCTCCGACCGGTTCGTGAGAGAGGTGATTGCGACGGAACGGATCCAGCGACTCATCGATCCCGCCTTCGTCGCCGCACTCGATTCCCGACCGGTAGACGAACTCCGGGCGATGAAGGTCGAGTGCAACGAGGTCGAGAACGCGCTCTCGTACGGGCGCCGGCTCGCGCAGGCTCGCATCGAGATCCTGGAAGCCGAGCACGAGCGTCGGGCGCGCGGCGGCTCGGTCGAAGATCTGGTCAAGGATCTGCCGCGCATCCTGAGCGCGGAATCCGGCCGGTCGTCGGTTGCCGACACTCGAGTGCCTCCGCCCGACGCGCCCGCACTCGAGTTGCACTGGCCCGACGGGCGCGAGGAATTGATCGCCGACACGACCTTGGCGCACCTCCCGTTGCTTCCCGCCGACGAGCTGGAGTCGACGCTCGAGCGCCTGCGCGCGTTCGAGCGTGAGCTCTCCGACCTCCGGGCGACGATGCACGAGGTCATCGA
Source organism: Acidimicrobiia bacterium (assembly GCA_036511415.1). Classification (GTDB taxonomy): domain Bacteria; phylum Actinomycetota; class Acidimicrobiia; order IMCC26256; family PALSA-610; genus PALSA-610. Next base: position 3,136 of record DATCCI010000584.1, on the reverse strand, counting down.
CACGGTCGAACGCGAGATCGCCGGTCGCCAGGTTGCCGGGACGGCCGGCTGATGCCCGAGTCGTTCGAATCGCTCGAAGGGCGACTGCATGACCTGGGCGGGTTCATCCGTGACCAGCGCCGCAACGCGCGCCTGTCGCTGCGCAAGTTGAGCGAGCTCGCCGGCATCTCGAACCCGTACCTCAGCCAGATTGAGCGCGGCCTGCGCAAGCCGTCGGCCGAGATCCTCCAATCGATCGCGCGGGGCCTGCGCATTTCCGCCGAGACGCTCTACGTCCGGGCCGGGATCCTCGACGCGTCGTCCGACGGCAACCCCACGAGCACCGATCCCGTGGGCGCGATCGTCGCCGATCCCACCATCAACGACCGGCAGAAGCAGGCGCTGGTCGAGATCTACCGGTCGTTCCAGGCCGAGAACGTCTCCCGCGACGCCGAAGCCGGCTGAGCCGGGGACCGGGGCCTCGGCCGCTCTTGGGTACGATCCGACCGATGTCCGTTCGTCGGATCGCGGTGTTTTCCATGCATACGTCGCCGCTCGCGCAGCCGGGCACCGGCGACGGCGGCGGCATGAACGTCTACGTCAGGGCGCTCGCGACCGCCCTCGCCCGCGCCGGCGTCGAGTGCGACGTGTACACCCGTTCCGACCACGGCGGACAACCCCCGGTCGTGCAGGTCGAGCCCGGATTCCGGGTCCTGCACGTGAATGCCGGGCCGCGCACGCCGGTACCGAAGCACGCGCTGGCGGAGCTCGTCGATCCGTTCGTCGACGCGTCGATGCGCCAGATGCTCGAACGCGAGCCGATCGACGTGCTCCACGCGAATTACTGGCTCTCGGGCGCGGTCGCGCACCGCCTGAAGCACGAGCTCGACGTCCCCATGGTCGCCACGTTCCACACGCTCGCGCGCGTCAAGGCCGAGGCCGGAGTCGACGACGACTCCGAGCACCGCACGCGCGTCGAGCACGAGGTGGTCGCCTGCGCCGACCTGATGCTCGCGTCCACGAACGACGAGCGGGCGCAGCTCGCCTCGTTGTACGACGCCGAGGTCGACCGGATCGAGGTCGTACCCCCCGGCGTCGACCACACCGTGTTCATTCCCGGCGACCGCGGAGCGGCGCGCCAACGACTCGGAATCGACGCTCCGAGGGTGCTCTTGTTCGTGGGCCGGATCCAACCTCTGAAGGGCGCCGACCTCGCGATCCGCGCGCTCGCCGCGCTCGACGACCCGAAGGTCGCGCTCGTGATCGTCGGCGGTCCGAGCGGCCGCGACGGCACCGCCGAGCAGGCTCGGGTGCACGCGCTCGCCGAGGAGCTGGGGGTCGCCCGCCGGATCCACTGGGTCAGCCCCCGGCGCCACGATCGTCTTGCCGACTACTACCGGGCGGCCGACGTGTGCATCGTGCCGTCTCGCTCCGAATCGTTCGGGCTGGTGGCGCTGGAGGCGGCCGCGTGCGGAACGCCCGTTGTCGCCGCGGCGGTCGGCGGACTGCGCTCGCTCGTCGATCACGAGCACACGGGCTTCCTCATCGAGAGCCGCGACCCGGCCGACTTCGCGGCGCCGGTCGAGCGGCTGCTCGCCGACGAGATGCTCGCGGGCGAGATGGGCGTCGGCGCGGCGGCGCGGTCGAAGCGCTACTCGTGGAGCATGACCGCCGGGCGACTTCGCCGCCTCTACGGCGATCTCGCGTCGCGCAGTCTCGTGCGTTGCGACTGAGCCGTAGGCGCACGCGTGACCGACGAGCCCCTCGGGACGCAGGCGCTCCGGGCCCGACACGACCTGATCGCGGCGCACCTCGAAGGTGAGGTGGCGAACGAGCCGTGGGTTCAGACCGTCGAGTACGACCCGGAGATCCCGCGGTGGTACGTGCGTTTCGGTTGCGACGGTCGCGACGCGGCCACGATCTACTTCGACCTGCACCAGCGCACGCTGCGCTACGAGGTGTACTTCATGCCGGATCCGCCGACGAACCAGCTCGAGCTGTACCGGTTCCTGCTCGCGCGTAATCACCAGACGTACGGCGCGCACTTCTCGATCGGTCCCGACGGCGACGTCTATCTCGTCGGTCGGGTGCTGCTCGAGCACCTCGATGTCGCCGAGCTCGACCGCATCGTCGGGGTGCTCTACGAGCTCGTCGAGCGGTGGTTCCAGCCCGCGATCCGCCTCGGCTTCGCCAAGAGCTGAGATCGTCTGGAAATGTCTGAAGTAGTCTTGTATTGCGTAGAGCCGGAGTGCTACCGTGCGGTTCGTCGACGGGCCCGAGGTGCGGGAGGGTCGGCCCCGTTCGGGGAAGTGCGGGGTCGCATCCGAAGGTTCCTCGGGCCCGAGCTCGTCGGCGCGCACCTCGCACGCGTGTCGTCACCGCGTACCGCAGAGGCCCGGTAAGCGGCCGAGGTAACCGTCGCGACGGTTACCCTCGTGCGGATGTCACGCGTCGCGCTGCTCGGCGGGGGAAAGATGGGCGCGGCCCTCGTCGGCGGTCTGCTCGACGGCCACTGGGATGCCGACGCCCTGTCGATCGCGGAGATCGACGGCGAGCGGCGGGTCGCGCTCGAACAACGGTTCCCGAAGATCCGGGTGGTGCCGAGCGCGGCGTGGGCGGTCGCCGACGCCGACGTCGTCGTCGTCGCGGTGAAGCCGGGCGACGTGGAGGGGACCCTCGAGACGGCGTTGCCCGCGCTGGGTGCCGACACCTTGGTGCTGTCGATCGCGGCGGGGGTGACGATCGCGCGCGTCGAGTCGCTCGTGCCGGGCCGTCCGGTCGTGCGGGTGATGCCCAACACGCCGGCCCTGGTGGGGCTCGGTGCGTCCGCGATCGCGGGTGGCGCGCACGCGGGCGCCGAGCACCTCGATCTCGCGGAGCGGCTGCTCGGAACCGTGGGGACCGTCGTGCGCGTCGCCGAGTCGATGCTCGACGCGGTCACCGGTTTGTCGGGCTCCGGACCGGCGTACATCTTCCTGGTCGCGGAGGCGATGATCGAAGCGGGGGTACTGGTCGGTCTCGGCCGAGACGTCGCGAGCAAACTCGTTATCCAGACGCTGCTCGGGTCGGCCACGTTGCTCGCCCAGGACCCGTCGGGCCCCGAGGGACTCCGCGCCGCGGTGACCTCGCCCGGCGGAACCACTGCCGCGGGCCTGCG
>DATCCI010000583.1:0-2024 GCA_036511415.1 Acidimicrobiia bacterium | reverse complement strand
TCGACGCCGGGCTCGCCCGCTTCGTGAGCGGTCCGATCACCGCGTTCGCGCGTTTCCTCAGTGACGGGGTCGACCGGGCCGGGATCGACGGCGCGGTGAACGGAATCGCGACCGCGGCTCGCGGGACCGGTGGCGGCCTGCGCCGACTCCAGACCGGACTCGTGCGCAATTACGCGCTCGGCATCGCGCTGGGCACGGTGCTGCTCCTGTTGTACGTGGCGACGCGGGTGACGTTCTGATGTTGCCGCTGCTCGGCGAGCTCACGCCCGTCGTGTCGACCTCGGCGAAGCTCGGCTACCCGCTCCTGACGTTCCTCGTGTTCCTGCCGGCCATCGGTGCGCTGGTCGCGATGTTGGTGCCCGCGGGCCGTCCCGACCTTTCGCGGACCGTGGGCTACGTGACGAGCGTCGCGACGTTCGGGATGGCGCTGTTCCTCCTGACGCAGTTCGACACGAACCCGCTCAAGCCCGGTTACCAACTCCTCGAAGACCATTCGTGGATCGGCGCACTCGGCGTGCGCTGGACGCTGGGTGTCGACGGGATCAGCCTGTTCATGGTCGCACTCAGCGCGCTGCTGTTCCCGATCGCGCTGCTCGCGTCGGCCAAGGTTGCCAAGCCGAAGTCGTTCACGATCTGGATGCTGCTGCTCGAGTCGGCGATGATCGGCGTGTTCCTCGCGCTCGACGCGATCGTGTTCTTCATGTTCTTCGAGTTCGTGCTCGTGCCGATGTACTTCCTCATCGCCGGATGGGGTCACGACAACCGTCGGTACGCGGCGATGAAGTTCTTCTTGTTCACGGCGGCGGGTTCGGCGTTCCTGTTCGCGGGGATCCTGGCGATCGCGTTCATGCACCAGCACTCGACGCACGTATTGACCTTCGACGTGCGCACGCTCACCGACTGGGCGGCCGCCAATGTCCACGGTGGCACCGCGAAGGTCCTTTTCCTCGCCTTCGCGGTCGGGTTCGCGGTGAAGGTCCCACTCTTCCCGTTCCACACCTGGCTTCCCGACGCGCATACCGACGCCCCGACCGCGGGTTCGGTGGTATTGGCCGGTGTGATGCTGAAGATCGGCGCGTACGGATTCTTGCGCTTCGCGATCCCGTTCTTCCCGCAGGCGGCCGTCGACCTCGCGCCGTTGCTGCTCGTGCTCGCGGTCATCGGGATCACCTACGGCGCGATCGTCGCCGCGATGCAACCGAACCTGAAACGCATCGTGGCCTACTCGTCGGTGGCCCACCTCGGGTTCGTGGTGCTCGGCGTCTTCGCGTTCACGAACCAGGGCATCTCGGGCGGGTTGTTCACGATGTTGTCGCACGGATTGACCACGGGCGCGTTGTTCTTGCTGGTCGGCATGCTCTACGACCGGAGGCACACCTATGAGCTGAGCGACTTCCGCGGTATCTGGAAGGTGGCGCCGGTGTTCGGCGGGCTCTTCGTCGCGGCGACGTTCGCGTCGATCGGCCTCCCCGGATTCTCGGGCTTCGTGGGTGAGTTCCTGTCGTTGCTCGGTGCGTTCCTCAGCAGCCGTTGGTACGCCGTGGTCGCGGCAACCGGCGTGATCCTCGCCGCCGTCTACCTGTTGTGGGCGGTGCAGCGCGCGTTCACAGGTGAGCCCGACGACGCGAACCGGGCGACGCCCGACATCGGCGTGCGCGAGATGGTGACGGTGCTCCCGTTGCTCGGGCTGTCGCTGTTCCTCGGCTTCTACCCGAAGCCGGTCCTCGATCGGCTGCAGCCGTCGGTCCAGGAGCTCGTTCAGCACGTCGAGCAGAACAGCAACTACAAGGCGCCGGCGGTGCCGGCGAACGGACCCGTGACCGCACCGGCGCAAGGCGCGGGCAAGTGATCGGCGTCGATATCACGCCGATCGCGCACGCACCGGTCGACTGGTTCGCGATCGCGCCCGAGATCTCACTGTTCGGTGCCGCGCTCCTCATCGTCGTCCTGCGTTCGGTCGTTCGTCACGATCCGAGGGTGCACCAGGCGTCGATGTTCCTCGCGATGGGCGGGGTCGCGGCGGC
>DATCCI010000582.1:0-22546 GCA_036511415.1 Acidimicrobiia bacterium | reverse complement strand
AGCGACGAAACGCCAAAGCGACGAAACGCCGGAATGGCATCGTTTCACCTAGCGTCGGGCGATCGCCACCGTTTTGATCCCCGTGCCCGACCGCGACTTCGACGTGACCGAGGTGGCCGTCCCGTGGCGGCTCCTGACGCGCGCCGGCCACGCCGTTCGATTCGCGACGGAGCGCGGCGGCACCGCGCCCGCGGCCGACCCGCGGCTGCTCGACGGCGTGATGTTCGGCCGGCTCGGCGCGACCGCGGAACCGAAGGAGTTCTATGCGCAGCTGCAGTCCGACGCGGAGTTCCGCGCACCGCTCGCGTGGGCGCACATCGAGCCCGACGCGTTCGATGGTCTGATCCTGCCCGGCGGACACGCGCCGGGAATGCGTCAGTACTTGGGGAGCGAGCTGTTGCGCCGCAAGGTTGCCGCGTACTGGGCGCTCGGCCGGCCGGTCGGCGCCATCTGCCACGGCGTGCTGATCCTGGCTCGCACGTGTGATCCGACGACCGGACGCAGTCTGCTGTACGGGCGACGAACGACGTGTCTGCCGAAATACATGGAGCGATCCGCGTTCTTCACCACCGCGTGGCGGCTCGGCCGCTACTACCGCACGTATCCCGCGTACGTCGAGGACGAGGTCCGCGTCGCGCTACGCGGCCCGGCCGACTTCGTGCGGGGCCCGCGTGTGCTGTCCAAGCGCGGTACGGAGACAGACGATGCTCCCGCGCTCGTTGTCGAGGACGGCAATTACGTGTCGGCGCGGTGGCCGGGCGATGCGTACCTGTTCGCGAAACGATTCGCCGACCGAATCGGGGGCTGAGTGCGTCTACGGGGGATCACGAGCCTGGTGGTCGCGGCGTCTCAGCGCGAGACGGAGAAGTGGTACGTGCCGGCGCCGGCTCGGAGCACCCCGACGTCGCCGTCGATCCTCGAGAACGTCACGCCCGCCGTGTGCGCGAGTGCCTGCCCACCCTCGCTGATCGCCGCTTCGTTCGCGGCGGGGATGCGCACCGTGGCCGACGTGTTCGCCGGCACCGTGAGGTCCAGCGTGAACGCGGCCTGGGGCGCTGAGTGGCGCGCCCAGGCCACCACGATTGCGCCGGCGGGGGTCGGGACGGTACCGGTTGCGTGGTCGAGCCCGGTCGGCGGCGGCGCGACGGCGAACGACGCGTACCCCGCGTCGTCGGGCGTTACGCCGAGGAGCGCGTGTTGGATCTCGACGAGCACGTTCGCACCCCAGCCGTGCGACATGCTGTCGCCGACGACGTCGGAGGGCTGCCAGACCTCCCACGTGAAGGTGCCGCCCCGGGCGAGGATGTTCGCCCACCCGTCGGATTGCTCGTCGGTGAGCCGCTTGACGAGGTCGTCGTCGAGACCGGCCTTCGCCAGTGCACCGATGACCTCGCCGGCGGTACGCGGCGGCGCGGTCAGTCCGAGGCGTGCGATGTACTTGCCGACCGCCGCGACCTTCGCGGCCGGGACGACGCCGTAGTAGAGCGCGCACGCGTTCGTCTCCTGCGCAGCTTGGGCGACTTGGGTGTGGTTCGCGCGCATTCCATCGACATACGTTCCATCGGGACGCGTGAGCTTCGCGTTGATCGCGGTCGTCAGCGACGATTGCCGAGAGCGCCAGAACGAGATCTCCGGTTGGGGACGGTGAAGGAGTGTTGCGATCTCGCCGATTCTGCGGAACACGTTGACGCCGAGCACGTTGATGCGCGTCACCGTCGGGAAGTCGTAGTAGATGCTCGTCGAGGGCAGATCGGAGACGAGCCCGGTCGCCGGATCGATCGCGTGGTCGACGTAGTGGGAGATATTCTTCAGCACCGGGTACACCGACTCGAGCAGCGTGCGGTCGCCCGTGTGCATCCAATACTGCCAGACCCACTCGGGATAGATCTCGGTGAACTCATTGATGTCGAGTGCGCCGAGACCCGTCGGATAGATCTTGTTGATTGCGCCGTTCGACCAGTACCGGCCTTGCGATTGGGCGAACTCGAGCAACGACTTGCGCGAGAGGTTCTGCTCCCCGAACGCGGCCATCGCCGTTTCCGATTCGTTGAAGCCGTCCCAGAGCCACGAGCCCTTCTCGCGCGTCGGCGTGTCGATGTACTGCTCTTGCGCGGTGTAGAGCGCGGAGTGCGCGCCCAATGCGAACACCGCATCGATGGTGGGGTTCGACGACGAGAACGTCGCCGCGTGCTCATCCGGAACTGCAGTGTGGCGATCGAGCACGACGATGTCGCCGGGCGCGAGTGTCTCGCCGGGAGTGTCGATCTGGAGGTAACGGAAGCCGAGGTAGTCGAAGGGTTCGAAGGTTTCGCCGCCGCCGCGCTGAACGTACGAGTAGCTCATGTCGGTGTGTTGGGTGTCGTGCGCCCTGGAGACCTCACCGGTGACGCACGCAGCGGGAACCGCCGCGTCGGGACAGCGGTCGAGCACGAAGCCTGCGTGCATCGCGATCACGTGTCCGGCGACGCCGTGGTGAAACGAGACCGTGGGGATCGCCGCGTACACCTTGCCGAAGTCGGCGACCACCGAACCGGAGGAGAGACGCGTCACCGAAACCGCCCGAACGGGGGTGTACACGATGCGCGTCCGTACCGACACGAGATGGGTCCACGGCGTAGTCCCGGCCAATCCGATCACGGCCGCCGGCGCCCAGCTCGAGGCGTCGAAGCCCGGGCGATCCCAGCCGATCGGTTCGTCGGGACCGTTGATGTTCTCGGTGTAGTCGACGAGATCACCCTCGAGATCGCGTTGCGTACCTGCGAGCCACGCGCCCTTGCGAACCCGCCAGGTGCCGTCGGTCGTGATCACCTCGACCTGACCGTCTTGATGTGTGACTCTGATCTCGGTGATCACACCGGGCGCGCCCGCGGGGTGGCCCTTGGTCGGGCCCTGCCAGTTGTACAGGAGACCGATCGCGTTGGCGGCGCCGGCGCGCAGCACGTGCGTCAGGTCGAGCGTCTCGTAGTACTGCGAATCGGGGAAGTTGTACGCCTCGCCCTTGCCGACTCGGGAGCCGTTCACGTACATCTCGTACTGCTGGTCGCCGGACACGTAGGCGCGGGCCCGTACGATCGGCGAGCGCGCGAGTGTGACCTCCTTGCGCGCGTAGGTGTACTGATCGGGCTCGGTGGTCGTGCTCGCGGTGCGCCGGATCCAGTCGGCCTTCCAGTCGTTGTCGACGAGCCCCGTCTCGAACGTCGCGCGCGGGGCCGGCGGGCTTGCGGATCCGGCGCCGTCCCACGTCTGCACGGTCCAGTCGTAGACGGCATCCGACGCGAGCGCCGGACCGGCGTAGGAAACGAAAGCCTGAGCGCTCGACGCGACCCGCCCCGAGTCCCAAACCGTTGTGGTCCGGCCCGCGTCGGCGCCGCCCACGGTCACCCTCGACACGGCGATCTGATACGCGCTCTGGGTCGCACCGCGTCGTCGATCGTCGACGTGCCACGCGAACACGACATCGGATGGAGCCAGACCGATCGGCCCGGCGAGACCGTCGACCGTCAACGTTGTCGGTGCGCCGGGCCCCGCCGGCGGCTTGCTCTTCTTCGAACCACCCGAGCAGTCCGGCAGCCCGAACACGACCAGCGCGACGACGACGATCATGAGCCACCCGTTGCCCCGGCCGCGCAGTGGCGTACGCGGACGTCGTTCGGCACAAGGCGTGTGTGTCGTAGAGGGCGTGTGTGTCGTAGGCGCCGTTGGAGCCGCACTGCCGATGTCGATCGGTTCCGAAGGCGCGGTGGTGGACGTTTTCGGATGTTACGCCGAGGCACTCGGAAGGCGCGCGATTAGCGTGCTCGAGGTGAGACCGTGGGCTGAACACCGCAACGCCTCGCGCCTGGGTGTCGCGTTCGTCGCGCTCGTGCTTGGGGCCGGCGCGAGTTGCTGTTCTAGCTCGCACCCGCATCCGGCGAGCACGCCCCGGCAGGCAACGGCGACCGTTGCATCGCCGAGCGCGCTCGTCAACCCGTTCATGGGCACCGGCGTCGGCGGCGCCGCCGTCGGCAATGTGAATGCGTCACCCGCGGCCGATGTGCCGTTCGGGATGATGCAGTGGGGACCCGACACGTCACCGCATCGCGCGTCGGGCGGTGGCTACGCCTTCGGTGACACGGCAGTGTCGGGTTTCAGCGTGACCCACCTGAGCGGTCCGGGCTGTCCCGCGCTCGGCGACATCCCGATCCTGCCGACGGTCGGCGCGCTCGGCGCCAATCCGGATCAGACGACCGCGAGGTTCGACCACACGTCCGAGCACGCCGCGCCCGGGCGTTACGCGGTCGCGCTGACCGATCCGAAGGTGAACGTCGAGCTCGCGGTCACGACGCGCACGGGCCTCGCCCGGATGACGTTCCCGTCGAGCCCCGACGCCAACGTCTTGTTCAAGGTCGCCGGCAGCGCGGTCCCGCCCGACCAGGCCCACACCCAGATCATCGGCAACACGGAGATCGCGGGCTCAGTGGTTTCCGGGCACTTCTGCGACACCCCCGGGACCTACCGGCTCTCGTTCGACGCGCTCTTCGATCGTCCCTTCCAACGGGTCGCGACGTGGAGCGACGCCACGATCCGGCCCGGCAGCCACCAGGTAGACGGTCGACATTCAGGCGCAGCAGTCTCGTTCGACGCTCGGGTCGACCGCACGGTGTTGATGAAGATCGGGATCTCGTTCGTGAGCATCGCCAACGCGCGCGCCAATCGCGAAGCCGAGAATCCCGGTTGGAACTTCGACGACTTGACGCGCGCGGCGACGGCCCGTTGGGACGACATGCTCGGTCGCATCGACGTGCAGGGCGGCACGGCCGGCGAGCGGTCGACGTTCTACTCGGCGCTGTACCGCTCACTGCTGCACCCGAATGTCTTCGACGACTCGAACGGCCAGTACACCGGCTTCGACGGGAGCACGCACGTCGCTCGGGGATACACGCAGTACGCGAACTTCTCGGGCTGGGACATCTATCGCTCCGAAGTTCCGCTGCTGGCGATCATCGCTACCCACGAGACCGGCGACATGATGCAGTCGTTGCTGGCCGATCGCGATCAGAGCGGTTGGCTGCCCAAGTGGGCGTACACCGACCTAGAGGCCGCCGAGATCAACGGCGATTCCGCCGATCCGATCCTTGCCGACGCGTACGCGTTCGGTGCGCGCAACTTCGACGCCGACGCCGCGCTCCGCGCGATGGTGAAGGGCGCGACCGCGGTCGGCTCCGGGCCCGGATGGGACGTCGAACGACAAGACCTCGACGAATACCTCGCGCGCGGCTGGATCGAGGCAGGTCGCCGGGACCGCACGTCGGTCGACTACACGATCGGCGGTTCGGAGACTCTGGAGTACTCGATCGACGACTACGCGATCTCGCAGCTCGCCGGCGCGCTCGGCATCCACGACACCGCCCGCACGTTCCTCGAGCGGGCCTCCAACTGGCGCCACCTCTTCAACCCGGCGACGCACTACCTCGCGGCGCGCGACGCGAACGGCCGGTTCCCGACCGGTCCCGCGTTCCAGCCGTCGCCGTTGCCGAACATCGGCCAGGACGGATGGGAAGAGGGGAACTCGATCCAGTACACGTGGAGCGTCCCCCAGGACCTCCGTGGGTTGTTCACGCTGATGGGTGGGAACGCCGCGGCCGTCGCGAAGCTCGATGCCTTCTTCACCGCGTTGAACACCAGCCGCAAGCAACCCCACGACTGGGCCGGCAACGAGCCCGCGCTCGGCATTCCGTGGGAATACGACTACGCGGGAGCGCCGTGGCGGACCCAAGACGTCGTGCGGCGCATCGTCACGCAGCTGTACGCGCCGACGCCGAACGGCGAGCCCGGCAACGACGACCTCGGAGCCATGTCATCGTGGTACGTGTGGGCCGCGATCGGCCTCTACCCCGAAACGCCCGGACGAGCCGACCTCGTGCTCGCGAGCCCACTCTTCAGCCACATCACACTGCACCTCGCGTCGGGCAAGACGATCACGATCAGCGCGCCCGAGGCGTCACCGACCAATCGCTACGTTCAACAGCTCGAGGTCGACGGCGCCGACAAGCCACCGTCGTGCGGCGCGGACGACAACGACTACCACTGTCCCTGGCTCCCGGCCACGATCCTCACCACCGGCGCGCAACTGAATTTCGCCCTCGCCCAGACCCCCAACCGAACCTGGGCCAGCGCCCCCACCGCTGCTCCGCCGTCGATCACCGCCCGCTGAAGTCTCCGGCGACCGGTGGGCGCCGCGGAGGGCTCATTCCGGACGACGTAACGGCACCACCGACGCGGCCGGCCTTCGACGGAACCGGCGCCGAAGGCGATCGAGGATCCGCTCCTGACGAGGCTCGACCGTCGGCGGTTGCGGTATCGACGCATCCGCGAGCGCGTCGACGAGAAGATGCATGAGGGCGGGTACGTTCTCGATCGGAAGCCGGAACGTCGCCGCGCAGCGCTCACGCTCCCAGATGCTGAGCACGACGAGACCGTTTTCGGGATGCCACGACGCCCGTAACCGTCGAACCGGCGATCGCGGATCGCCGAACCACGTCGCCGGAGATGTCTCGGGCAGCCGCTCGCCCATGCCTCCAGCGTGACTCGGTCCTCTCGACATTGCAAGGCCGACATGCCGCAAGGGCCCGAACCTACGGCGATGCAAACGCGATCGAGTAGTACGTGACCGTGATGCGGGATGTCAGGAATCCGCCGCCTTTGGAGTTGAAGGCCAATGAGTGAATGGTCGGGGGAGCGAAGCCGGCGGCGTATCCCAGCGCGCTCGGGGGCTGAAGGACGTGAAGATCCGGCGCGGTGCGGACGACGAACCGGTTGGAGCGGATGGAGTCGTTGATGTCGACGAATACCTCGGGCGTCTTGTACGCGGTGTCGAGCACGTGCCACAACGCGGAGAGGTGCAGGTCGAACGACGCGACGATCATCTCGCCCGGTGACGCCTCGGGAACGAGCGTCCGGTCACCGAAGTGCATGCTCACCTGTTCGAGCTTTTTCGCCGCGCCGCAGCGGTTCGGCGTCCGTTCGACCAGTTCCCAGATCGCGCTGGCGTCGACGTGTCGATAGTTGCATTCGATGGCCAACTGTGTTGCCGGTGGATCGAAGATCGGAAGTCTGCCGTCGATCGAGCCCGGTTCCTGACGAAGAATGAATCGGGGGGCATTCGACGACAGGATGTAGTTGACGTCGAGCATGTCCAAGGCCGTCGTGTAGGCGGCGTAGTCCTGAAGCGTGGGCAGCGGATCCCAGTGCATCGACGGATACGCCCATGCCACCGTCTGCTCGCTCGGGTCGATGTCGACGGTTTGGCCCGAGGTCCGCGCCACGATCTCGGGAGGAAGGTTGTACGCATGTGCGCGTCTCGCGCGGGCGCTTGCGATGATGTCGTGTCGCCGCGTCGGTAAGGCAAGGGTGAATGCAGTATCGAAGAAGTTGCGCAGCGAGCCCGGAGGATTGACGAAAGACGCCGGGATCGACCCCGCGACCCCGAACGAGATGAGCGAGAACGCCAGGACGACCGTAACCATGGTCGCCCCGTTCAGACGTGTCCACCGACTGCGCGCCGGGGGTTGGCCACGACCGGCACCGAGACGGAAGGCCGACAGGATCAGTGGAATCGACGCGAAGAAGACCAACCGGTGCCGGTCTTGTCGGACGAACCCCTCCTTGAAGAGGGTCCACGTCGTGAGTGACGTGGCCAAGACGACGCCGATCGGTGCACGCGCCGCGATCAGTGCCTCCCACATCCGGTCGGAGCGCGATTGTCCGTTCGGAGCGTCGACCGGAGGCGCCGCCTCGACGGCCTGCGCGCGTTCCCGGCAGGAGGAACGAACGAGGTGGCGTGCGTGCGCGATCGCCGCCGCGCCGATCGTCGCGGCGCCGATCGCGGCGATCACAATGTCCTGGTGATGGTTGGAACGCGAGTTGATCGCCATCGCGGAGTATCCGGAACTCACTTGTTCGGACGTCCGTAGATATGCGATCAGGTTGGTGAATCCGTTCCCGGTCCCGAACCAGCCGACGACGAACACACTCGAGGCGGGGACGGCGGTCAGGGCGAACTCTCGCCATCGTGCTCGGGGAGCGCACGCAAGAGCGATTGCGCACAGAGCGACGATTGCGACGCCGAGCGACAACTTCTCGAGTGTGAACAAGCCGGCCATCGCGCCGAGCGCGATCCACCGCCATCGCTTGGGCGGACCGACGCCCGTTTGACTGATGCAAGCAATGCACAACGCGAGCGCGACGCCGAGGGCCGCCTCGTCGCCGGACCACAGCGCGACGAGCGCATATCCGGAGATATACGCGACGACCACCGCGATGGCGATCGGCAGATACCTCCGCGCCGCGCTCAACAGAACCGCGAACATCGCGCCGGCCAGACCGAAGCGGAACACGAAGGCCGTGATCGCCGTCGACGAGAAGTACAACGCCCGGTCAGTGAGGAACCCGAGCGGTCCGAATGTGAACGCGACCCGGGTTCCCCATGGAAGTCGGCCATGCGCCGCCATCGCGAGCGCGGCATGCCATGAACCGTCCACACCCGACCCGGGCGCGAGTTGCGCGGAGTCGCCTGCCCACGAGATCGCGGCGAGCACCATGGAGAGGAACGCCGTGGATCGCGCCACGCGCGGCGCGACGACGCGCAAGCGCCCGACCACTCGCGACAGCCGGACGTCGGCTCTACGAACGTCCATCGCGCTTCACGAGCGTGAGACGACCGCCGAGGTGCCCGATCCCGATCTTGACACCCACGGCCTCGGCCTCCGAGCAGGTCCTCGTGTCGAATCGTGTGCTGAGCACGGAGTATTGCGCACGCGACGCGCCCGGAGGATTCCTCGAACTCTTCCTCTGTAGGTCCTGCGCACAGCTCGCGTCTCGAAATGCCCGAACGGTGGCGCGTCGGCCTATCGTCAGGACGTGTCCACCGGCGTTGCAATGCGCGACGCATACCTGGCCCGGCTCGGTCTCGACCCGGAACCACCATCGATCGAGGCCCTGTTCTCGATCCACCGCGCCCACGTCGAGCGTGTTGCCTACGAGACGGTGTGGATTCATCTCGGCGAGCGGTGGACTGTCGATGTCGCCGAATCGATGGCGCGTATCGCAACGCAGGGGCGCGGCGGCTATTGCTTCCACTTGAACGGCGCACTCAGCGAGCTGTTGCGCGCGCTCGGTTACAACGTCGTGCGCCACGTCGGCGGTGTGCACGGACCGGACGGCGCGACCGAGGCCGAGATGGCGAACCATCTGGTGCTCACGGTCCACGACCTCCCGGACGAGGTGAACCCGAGCGGTGCCTGGTACGTCGACGCGGGTCTCGGCGACGCGTTGTACGAGCCCCTCCCACTGATCCCCGGGGCGTACGATCAGGGCCCGTTCCGTCTGATCCTCGAACGGACGCCGGCCGGGATCGGCGACTGGCACTTGACCCACGACCCTGCGGGCTCGTTCACGGGGATGTCCTGGCGATCCGCACCCGCGCAGATCGATGCCTTCACCGAGCGCCACTCGTGGCTCTCGACGTCGCCGGACTCCGGGTTCGTGAAGTTGCTGAGCGTGCAGCGCCGCGACGCGACGGGCGTCGACGTCCTGCGCGGCCTGACGCTGACGCGGATCGGCGAGGGAGCTCGCACGTCGACGCTCGCGACCAATGCCGAGTTGACCGACGCCCTCGGCGACCTCTTCGCGCTCGACCTCGGGAAGATCGGTGACCGAGCGCGAGACGCCCTGTGGCGAAGGGTGCACGAGGCGCACGAGGCATGGGAAGCCGACGAGCGGGACTGAACGGAGCAGCGCGCCGGGCGCAGACGGTGGCCCGGCCTCAGGAGGCGGCAATGAACGATCCGGGTGTCATCGTCTTGGTCACCTGGGATGGCGGCGGCAATGTCCCGCCGATGCTCGCGCTGGGCCGCCGCCTCGCTCGACGCGGCCACGAGGTGCGGGTACTCGCTACGCCGTCGCTCGGCGATCGAGTCGTGGATGCCGGCTTGGACTTCGCCGCCTTTGCACGCGTCCCCGAGCTCGACCGAACGGGGGGCACGGCAATGGAAGACCAGGTCGACGCGTTCGTGGGCCAGCTCGCCGGTCCGGAGCTGAGTGCCGACGTCGCCGATGTGCTCGACCGGCATCGTCCCGATGCCGTCGTCATCGATTGCATGCAGTTGGCTGCGTTCAACGCCGCCGAGACCCATGAGGTGTCGACGGTCGCGCTGGTCCACTACCTCCTGTGCTTCGCGTCGGGGTCCGGGCTGAAGGTCGCGATTCCCCTTCTCAACGCGTCGCGCACTGCGCTCGGTCTCAGCCGCTGAACCCGGCGGTCGGACCGCACGAACAGCTGTGGGCGCGCTGCGACCGGGTGCTCGCGGCGACCCTCCGAGATTTCGACGTCGCCCCGAGCCCGCTTCCTGCGAATCTTCGCTACGTCGGGCCGATCCTCGATCCTGATCGTCCCCACTGGGAATGGGACCTGCCGTGGCCGCCCGATCACCCGGACCCGCTCGTGGTCGTGAGCTTCAGCACGACGTACCAACACCAAGAAGATCAGCTGCAGCGCGTACTCGACGCACTCGCCTCGTTGCCCGTGCGCACGTTGGTGACGCTCGGTCCCCGGCTCGAGCCCGCCGACATCGACGCACCACCGGGAGCCGTCGTCCGGCGCTGGGTTCCGCACGCCTCCGTGCTCCCGTACGCGAAGCTGCTCATCACCCATGCCGGGCACAGCTCGGTGATGTACGCGATCGCCGACGCGGTGCCGATGATCTGCCTGCCGACGGGACGCGACCAGCTCGTCAACGCCCGCCGCGTCGAAGACTGCGGTCTCGGCATCGCTCTCGAACCGACTGCGACCGTGGAAGAGATCCGCGCCGCGGTCGCCGAAGTGCTCGCGAGCGTTGCCTACATCCCTGCGGTCGAGCAGATGGCGCGCACGCTCCGACGACTCTGCGCGAGCGAAGTCGCGGTCGACGAGCTCGAAGCAGTGATGTCTCCGGCTCCGACCTGAGGCGAACATCGGCCTGGTGGCCGATGTTGTCGCGGGACTGGGGGCGCACGGTGAGAGGCATCTAGCGTCGTACTACCACGCCGGGAAGCAACGCTCTGCTACTTGACGCGCGCCTTGGCCCGGGATCCGTTCGACCCCGACGTCGCGTCGGAAAGCGCGTCGCGAAGCTCGTCGACGGTGTTGCACAAGGCGTCGACCGTGCGTTCGAGCGAGGCCAGCCGGTCGTCGGCGTGCGAACGTGACGGACTGTGGGTCGACTGCTGCTTCAGCTGCTCGTAGCAGTGCCGCAACAATCGCGCCGTGTCGCGCTCCTCGGCGATGTATCGACCGAGCAGCTCTCCGGTCGCGATATCGATCGAGTGGTTCTTGAAGAAGTCGTCGAAGATGTCGGGCTTGTCGCCGCGGTCGAGACGATGCAGCTTCAAAGCCTCCATCTTCTCGAGATCGGAACAGTCGGACGTCACCAGCGCGATCGCCTTGTCGCCGTCGTCGTCATCCTTGCGGCGGACGGTGTAACCGAGCTCGTCGATGCGCTTCGCGAACGACATTGCGTGTTCGCCCTCCCGTGCCGCGACCTTTCGCAGCACGGCGCGGACGTCGTCGCTGTCGGTCACGTCGGCCCAGGCGCACAGGTACGCGTGCGCCCGCGACTCCGCGACTGCGATCGCGTTCAGCAGTCCCAGGTAGCTCGGCTTTTCGGCCATCAGCGGGTCTCCTCTTCGTCGGATGCCTCCCGAGCACGCTCGCGCCAAAGCCCTCGCTCCGCCAAGTCGCCTCCTCGGATCGGCGCCGGTGCCGTGCACGACGCCGCGGAGCAGCCCCGCACGCGTCCCTTGCATGTCGGAGCCGGCGGCGCGAGCCTTCGCCTTGATGCCGGCGCGAATGGACGTCTGATGGACCGGATGAGCCCGCTCGACGCGTCGTTCTTGCACATCGAGAACGCCGTCAGCCACATGCACATCGGGTCGGTCGCGATCTTCGAGGGCCCGGTTCCGGCTTACGAGGAATTCGAGGCGATGGTGGCGGGCAAGCTGCCGGCCGTACCCCGGTATCGCCAGAAGGTTCGGTTCGTGCCGCTCGATCTCGGGCGGCCGCTCTGGGTGGACGACCCTCATTTCCACCTCGGCTACCACCTTCGCCACACCGCGCTGGCGTCTCCCGGAGGCGACCGCGAACTACGCAATCTCGTTGGCCGCGTGATGTCACAACAGCTCGACCGGCACAAGCCGCTCTGGGAGATGTGGATGGTCGACGGCCTCGACCACGGGCACTGGGCGCTGGTGTCGAAGGTCCACCACTGCATGGTCGACGGCGTGTCCGGCACCGATCTGCTCACGGTCGTTCTCGACGCGGAGCCCGAGCCGCCGCGCGCACTGCCCGACGATTGGCAGGCCGAACCCGAGCCGACCGACGTGCGTCTCCTCCTCGACGCCATCGGCGCGCTCGTCGCGAATCCCTACGAGCAGCTCCGCGCCGCACGTTCGGTGACGCGTGCACCGCGACAAGTTCTCACCCAGCTCGGCGAGGTCGCGCGCGGGCTGCGCGCGTGGACGGGGGTCGTGCGGCCGACGCCGGTCTCGTCGATCAACGGGCCCATCGGACCGCACCGCCGCTGGGACTGGGCGCGCACCACGCTCGCCGACGTGAAGACCGTACGGCGCGCCCTGGGCGGTACCGTGAACGACGTCGTGCTCACCGTGCTCACGCGCGGTTTTCGTGAGCTGCTCTTGGCGCGAGACGAGGATGTCGAGAATCGAGTCGTGCGAACGCTCGTACCGGTCTCGGTGCGTACTCCGGGCGAACGCGGCACCTACAACAACCGCGTCTCGGCGATGATCGCCGAGCTTCCCGTCGGCCTCGCCGCGCCCGCCGAACGCCTCGGAGCCATCCGCGTGCAGATGGACGCGCTGAAGGAATCGAAACAGGCCGTCGCGGCCGAAGCGCTCACGTCGCTCTCGGGCTTCGCCCCGTCGTTGTTGCTTGCGCTGGGGACCCGCGTCGCGATGCGGATTCCGCAACGGAACGTGAACACCGTGACCACGAATGTCCCGGGCCCGCAGTGGCGACTGTTCGCGTGCGGCCGGCCGATGGTCGAAGCGTTTCCGTTCGTTCCCCTCGCGAGCAACGTGCGCGTCGGTGTCGCGATCTTCTCGTACAACGGTCTCCTCAATTACGGCGTCACCGGCGACTACGACACCGCGCCCGATATCGCAGTGCTGTGCGCCGGCGTCGAGGCCGGAATGACCGAGCTGCTCAAGCTTTCGGGGTAGCCGATGACGCAAGGATCGACGCGCGCTCCCGCGCGATGGGTTGCGCGAGGCGGAGCCGGGTCGATTCGCGCGCCTGGTGCGTCACGTCGGCGCGGCGAGACGCGTCCATCGCGTTCAGACCCATCACCTGGAGGTCGGCGTCGGTGGGCTGGAAGGTGAGCACAGGCGTTCCGGCTCGGCGGACGCGAGCGGCCTCGCGTGCGAGCCGGAAGCGCGCCAGTCGCCGCGCGGGCTGATCGGGCGAGAATCGTGGGTTCGTGCGCGCGACGGACATCGGTGAGCTGATCACGACGAGGTCGAGCTCCAGCTCGGCGACGAGGTCGGCGTTGGTCGGCGAGTGCACGCCGCCGTCGACATAGCGAACCCCGCCGATCGACACCGGTGCGAAGAAGGCAGGGATGGCGCACGATGCCGCGACGGCAGTCGCGACGTCGGCGATCGCCGGGGCTCCGTCGCGGCCGAACGTCACTCGCCGGCCGCGTTCGAGGTCGACGGCGACGAGCCACAACGGTCTACTCGGCCAGCTGGTGAACAGCGGCCGCAGCCCGGACGCAACGAGCTCGGTGGGCACGCGACCTTCGGGCAGAGCTGCCGCCGCGAGCGCGCCCGGACGCGCGTTCCAGGGTTGCAGCGCGGCGCGCACCAACGCGCTCGGAGCAGATGCCCCACGGAGCGGTTGTCGATGCGGACGGGACGGGATCGGAGGCATGTCGTGGCGGGCGGCGTCGGCGCGTGCCACGATGCGCAAGCCGTCCGCCGACATCGCGTCGTCGGTCGAGCGGGCCGCGACATCGGTGCCCGACAGGCCGGCGCGCAATAGCGCGCCCACGACGGATCCGGCCGACGTGCCGACGATGACGTCCGCGTCGCGCGCGTCCCATCCCGTCACCTCGGCGAGGCCGGCCAACACTCCCGCGTGGTACGCGTGGCCAACGGCCCCGCCCGCGCCGAGCACGAGTCCGATCCGAGCCATCGTGACCTCCTTTCGACAGCTTTCCCGAGGGTTGTCCCCCGCACCCGGGCGCTTGACATACATGCGATACTGCGAACTATATCTAGCAACCTACCGCGTCGACCGGACCTGCGGCCAACCCGCGACCGTCACCCCACCCGCGACCTTCACCGACCCCAAGGAGTCTTCCCATGACCGTCACCGAGATCGCCGACGAGGTCCAGAGCCAGCTGCACAGCCTCGTCCAGATCACCCAGGAGAACGTCGTCGACGCGATCGAGCGCGTCTCCGAACGCGTCCAGCACCTGGTGCCGGCTTCGGCGACGCGCTTGGCGAGCCGCCTCCCCAACGCCGCGCAGCTCGCCGACCGGGGCTTCGAGACCACCGAGCAGTGGCTGCGGTCGCAGCGACAGTTCGTCGCGAAGCTGGGCGATGCGCTGACGCCGCCGCCGGTCTGATCCGACGTGACCGACCCCTGGCAGGCGCACGTCGACGCGCTCGGCCAGTTCATCCGGGTCCAACGGCAGCTCGCGAAGTTGTCGCTTCGTGATCTCGCGGAGCGTGCCCGCGTCTCGAATCCGTATCTCAGCCAGATCGAACGCGGGATGCACGAGCCGTCGGTGCGCGTGCTCAAGGCGATCGCGGCCGCACTCGGGCTGCCGGCCGAGACCCTTCTCGCCGAAGCGGGTTTGCTCGACGACGACGAAGCCGCGCCGCGCGAGACCGAGGCCGCGATCCGCGCCGACGTCGGGTTGAACGCGGAGCAAAAGGACGCGCTCGTCGCGGTGTACCGCAGCTACGTCGCCGCCAACCAGCGGTAGCTCAGAGCGACATGACCAGACGAACGACGTGGTCCTTCACTTCTGTGGGCGTGAGCGAGCTCCACAGCGCCAGCGCCTGCGCGTCGTAGCCGACGAGATAACGGGCGCGCGGCCACCGGGTCGTGAGCGCGCTACCGATCGTCTTGGCGCAGCGCACGGGATGGCCCATGAGGGGTTGCCACAACCGCGTCGTGGCGAGGGTCCGTCGATACGCGTCGTCGTAGCGAGAGCCGGCGCGTTTGGCGATCTCGCGTTCGGTCTCCTCCCAGATCCCGGTGCGGAAACCTCCGGGCTCGACGAGGATGACGCGGATCCCGTCGCGCGCGACCTCCATCCGCAGCGCGTCCGAGAGGCCCTCGAGCGCGTGCTTCGCGCCCTGGTACCAGCCGGTGAGCGGTGTCGACGTCCGTCCGTAGATCGACGAGACGTTGACGATGCGGCCCCCGCCGCCGTCACGCATGTGCGGGATCGCGAGCCGCGCCAGCCGCATGGGTGCGAGCACCATCGTCTCGAACGCGGTCCGTGCCTCGGCGTCGGTGACGTCTTCGATGGAACCGGTGATCGAGTAGCCCGCGTTGTTGACGAGCGCGAACGGCTTGTGCTCGTCGATGACCCGGGTGCAGCCGTCGGGGTCGGTGACGTCGAGCAGCACCGTCTCGACGGTGACGCCGGCCTCGTGTGCAGCCTCGGCGACGAGCGACGCCTTCTGCTCCGTCCGGACGGTGCCCACCGACCGAAAGCCCCGACGTGCGAGCTCGAGCACCGTCGCGAGCCCGATTCCGGAGTTCGCGCCGGTCGTGATCGCAGTTCGCGTGTTACCCATGACGGAGCCTCCAGCGAATCGTGCCCCCTCGGGTGCCGTGGTATGCCCGCGATCCGGAACGCGACCGACCGAAGTGTGGCATCACCCGCCGGGGAGTTCGAGCGCAATGCTCCCGGACGCGACGATGACTTGGGTCGACGATGAGCGCGAACGCAATCCAGCGCTTCAAGCCGTTCGCTAGCGGTTTCGGAGCCGGCGAGCGAACAACACCATCCGACCTCGCGTCGAAGTCGGCACCGCGCAATGAAACTCTGGTACGACGCGCCCGCCGAACGACTCTTTGAAGGCGTTGATTCTCAGCAGCTCCTCGTCGTCTTGTCCGGAGTACCAACCTCCAAAGTCGAAGAGAGGGATACCGGCATCCTTGTAACGGAGAAGGTCATGCCAATGCAGGTACCGATTGGCACGTCCGATCAGGTTCCACATTCCGGTGTCGTTGTGCTCGCGGAACAGAGACGCCGAATGGAGCAATCGTGCTCGGTTCCCGGCACGTAAGTAGGCGTGCCACACCAATATGTCGTCACGACGGGTCACCGTGGAGAGATCGAGGACACCAGCTTTGGCCAGTGTGTGCAAACGTTTCGCCGGAGCGGGCGGGAGTCCCTTCCCGCGAGCGAACCCGTCGAAGAATGCGATGAAGTCGTTGACCAGCTCGCCGCGGGCCGACATCCACGCTTCGTCTTTGAGTTCGTCGCGCTCGGCGCGGCGGATCTCATATTGGTACGTCTCAGAGAGCCCCGAGAACAAGGTCTCCGGATCCTGCGTGAGATCGACGTGGAGCGTGTAGAAGTCGCTGCAACGTGCGCCAGGTAGCGGACGCGACCGCTGGACATGCTCGATGACGTCGACGTGCGGCGACCTCGGCTCTTCGTCGAAGAAGAACTCCGCAAGACGATAGAAACGAGTCTGTCGAACGATCATGGCAACCGCCGTATCAACCAGCGCATCCAGTCGGCGTAATCGGCATCCTCTGCGCAACTTAACCGTCCCACCGATCGAACCAACGCGTGTTGAGGTAAATCCAACGCGGCGGCGACGGACCACAGTGACTCACTGCGTCGCCGCGCAGGAAGGAGGCGCGATGTTGCAGTTGTCCGAGCTTCCGCGCGGGGCAGTATTCGCGGGCGGAGGCGTCTTTTCGGGTGTAGGCGAGTTCGAGGTGGCTGACTCGGCGGAGCCCGCGGTCGCGTGGCGTTCGGGTCAGGTTGGCACTCCAGTCGCATGATCGGCTGGACGGTCAAGTTGTCTGACCGGCGCGCGTGTTGAGCCAATTTCAACGGGGCTTGTGATTAGGTATGAGCCTGGCTGTAGAAAATGGACGATGACGACTTGCCGAATTGTTCAAGTTTGACAGCAGGTTTCGAGCTTCTTCCCGCATTATGGAAACCCGACGAACGGAGAAGCGTCGAGAACATCGTTGTCTCGTCAACTGGACAGCGGTCGCATCCCGAAGGCGTCGGAGGAACCCATGATCTGGTTCGCGCTCGGTGTAGTCGTGTACGCGTTTGTGGGGCTATTCCTGCTCGCACTTTGTCAGGCGGCAGCATGGGCTGATAGCTACGGTCAGCCGCGAGACGAGACGATCCGCGCTGGTCTGAACGTTCGGCCGGTTGTAACGAATCCGGAGGAGGGACCCCGACCGTCGTGGGATCTGCCGGGTCGGAGTCCCTCCCGACGGGCGCAAGTTTCCCTTCCCGTCGTTCCAAATGTCCATGCAGTCGGTCGCCGTGTCAGTTAGGCGATTGGTAGCCGCGGGTTCCAGCTATCTATGGCGAAACGAGGCCCATTAGCCGCCGGAAAACGATGCACGGAACGTGCAAGCAACGCCAAGCGGGTCGCGCCGCCGAACCACCGCACCGGACTGGCTGCATGGCCCTGTTGGAGCAGGCCCAATTTCGGAGCAGACCTCATCGGCCATGTTGCACAATCCCGAGTTGACGGCGCGCCGCGACCGTTGAGCTGATAGCAACGCCGCTCTGCTTGCACCGGTCGCCGCGAAGCGGCTCGACTGCGCGCATCGGAGAACTCGCCTCCCGTGAAGGCGTGCATCGTTGCGACGGACTCGACATTCTCCCGCACAGTGGAGGAAACAATGATCTGGCTCGTAGTTGGCGTCGTCGTGTATGCGGTTGCGGGGCTGTTCCTGCTCGCGCTCTGTCGCGCGGCGTCATGGGGTGACCGCGAAGTTCGGCCGGCGGCGAAAACCGAAGTGCGCTCTCGTCGCGCGGCCTAGCGGGAGCATGGACCGCGCGACGCGCGCGGTCGGTGTGTCGGCCGGAATCGTGAACGTGCGCTTAGCATTGCCGGATGGCGACGTGTCCGGGCTCGCTGATCGTCCACCCGGGAAAGCATCGTCGCCGGCTGCACGAACGATGACGACCAGGACGGCTGCCACGGCCGCGATCTACGCCATGAAGGCGACCCGGCGGTGTGTCGACTGGTTCGGCGACTGCAACTACTGCGGCGTCCACTAGCCCCGCGGTCCCTTCGTCGCGGGTTCGCCGTAGCGTCCCGAAGGGCTGCGCGTGCCCATGCCCGGTTTCCCGCCCCGCCGCGGCACGCGCAGCCCCACTTGACGACGAGGCCGCAGCCGCGCGTAATCCGCTGTTGTGAACAGCTACGGAGCATGACGTCCCAACCGCCAGTCGATAACTGGTCACCTGACCAATAGTTGCGCAGCTTGTTCGCCTTCACGATGGTTTTCGCCTTCACGATGGTTAAGGCGACTACAGACGATGCCTCCCCTGCCCGCCGCGGATGAGGCATCGTCGCGTCTGCGCCTCTCGAGCCGCATTTCCGACTGGCAGCGTTGTGCCCGTCCTGGAACGCGTACGGGGAGTCGGGACGCTAGATCTTTCCGATGACTTCGACGAAGCACGCGACAAGATCGCCAGGTATGTGGGCTCTGTGCTTCTTCCGGACTTCGTGCCGGAGGATTGGGCGTCGGCTCCGTCGGTAATCGCGAAGTTCGACCGCTTCGGACGGTCTCTCCGGTCCGACGAGCAGATTGTGCTGCGCGACAAACGGGGACTCCGACGGTCTACAACCGGGAAGTCCGGAAGAAGATCGTGCTCAAGCAGTCCGAGACGTACCAGGGCGAGTTCGCAATCGACGGACGCGTCACCGAAATCAACACAGCGAGCCAGACGCTTCAGCTGGTCACGGACTCCGCCACTTTCGTAGCTCCCTACGACGGAGCGACCTTTCCGATCGTCAAGGACCATCTTCGACAGGGGGGAGACGGACCGAGTCTCCGCGTTGAAGGTATCGGTGAGCTGAATCGCGACGACCAGCTCACCCACGTTGATCAGATCACCGCGCTCGAGGCGACTTGGCAGCGAGCACTTGATCGGCTCGACGAGAGCGCGACGCTGCCGGCCGGTTGGCTCGATGGTGAGGGCGAAGTTGTTGCGCCGACCGCTATTGATGATGCTCGCGACCTCTTTCTCCGCCTTGCCGAGTCGAATTGTCCGCAGCTCCGCGTCTTTCCGACGCCAGAGGGAGGCGTGCAGGTCGAGTGGACGAATGGCCTGTGTGACATCGTAGTTACCTTTTCCGAAAATGGGCCCTGCGCGTTAGCGGTAAACACAGCCACGGGTACGAATGAAGAATTGCTCGAGCTTAAGGACAACCCGCGCAATACCGGCGAGGTTGAGCACTTCATCCGTGAGAATCTCGAGGCGGCCCTCGGTGGTGGCTGATCCCGGGCCGGCTGAACTACTCGACGTCGGCGAGCTCCTCTTTCGCCAAGTCCATTCCAACTTCCTCGGAGATGACGGCGTCCCCGCGGTAGATGCGTTCAGGCCGACGTCTAAGGACGACGGCTAACTTTCCATCGCGCGAGGTGCGCAAACAACTCCACAGGCCGCGTTCGAGCGCCACACCGCGACACTGCGAAGTGCCGGGACTTGTGGTATGACGGTTGGCGAGGTACGAGGGTTTGGGCTCGCGGCGTTCGACGATTCCGCGCCGCCCGATGTAGACGATCCTGCCCACGGCTATGTGGACTTCCGGAACGCGACGAAACGAGAACGCGGTGTCGCAGCGACCTTGCTTCGCGCAAGAGCGCACAGTCGCGGCGCTCTTTTTCTGCGTTGAGGTCGCCGCCTATTGGCGTGGCGAAACAATAAACGTGGTCACCATGCCGAACATGCCGTTCGGGCCCTCGGCGTGCGTGAGGATGTGGCAGTGGAACGCCCAGATGCCCGGGGTGTTGTTCGGTCCGAGGAAGTCGGAGGTCACGTGCACGAGCGTCGTGAACCGCTGGCCCGGCGCGACTGCGAGAGTGTCGACGGTGTAGGGCGCAGAGAGCGGGTAGCCATCCTCGCCGATGACGAGCTGGGGGAGCCCGTGCAGGTGCATCGGGTGAATCTGGAGGCCCTCGTTGAAGTAGTTGAGCTCGACCCAATCGCCCGGATGGGCGATGATCGGCGCGGTCGCGGGGAACGACTTCCCGTTGATCGACAGACCGATCACGCCGGCGTCGTTGAGAACGATCGGGACCGCCTGGGTCACCGGACCGGTGTTCGGCGGAAGCGCCGGATCGCCGACCTGGAACACACCGAGCATCCCGTCGGGCACCTGCACCTGCGCGTCCTGGTGCGAGTGATACATGCCGAGCTCCGGCTTGTTGACCGTGAACTCGTACGTGAAGCTCTTTCCCGGTTCGATCGGCGTCTGCGTGATGTCGGGGACGCCGTCCATCGCGAAGGGCACCTCGATGCCGTGGAAATGGACGCCCGTCGACATCGGCAGCTTGTCGAGCACCACGATGCGCACGTGGTCGCCGACGTCGAGCTTGATCGCCGGTCCGGGCACGGTGCCGTTGAAGGTCCACGCGCGCACCGTCTTGCCCGGTGACACTTCCCAGTTCGCGAGCTCGGCGGTGAGGTTGAACACCTTCGTGCCGTCGGGCAGGACCTTCGGGACCAAGGGTTGATTGCCGACACCCTTGGTGTTGGGCCCGTTCTTCAACTGGGCGGTGTAGATGTCGACGGCCTTCGCCATCGTCGCGTCCATCTGGTCGTTCATCGCCGCGAGCTGCTGGGGCGACATGCTGTTGAAGTCCATGTTCGCCATGCCGCTGGCGGCTCCGGTCGAGGCGCTCGATCCGCCGACGATGAGGCTTGCCTGCATGCCGAGCTGCTGATGGCCCGAGATTGCGCAAAACGACGTGTAGCTGCCCGCCTTCAACCCCTTCAGGTCGACCGTTGCGGTCTCGCCGGGCTGTAGGTCCTTCGTGTGGATGGCTGTGCCTTGCACGTTGAAGTTGTGCACCAGGGTCCCGGCGTTGGTCACGACGAGCTTGCCGTTCAAAGGTGCCGAGATCGTCGTCGGCGTGATCGCGTATTCGGTCAACGACACTTGCACCGCGCCGGCAGGAGTGCCGATCTTGCGGTTGTCGGCGTGCGCCGCGACCACGAAAGCGAAGAAGCCGAACATCAGCGCCACGAGCCCCAACGCGACGCCTGCGGTTCCGACCGCTTCGCGGTCGCGACGATTGAACAACGTCACAATCTCTCCTTGCATCGATGGCGAGTGCGGAAACGAAGCGTTGGCGGATCAGCTGACGCCGACGGACTGGCCGGCGGGCGTCGCGTCCGTTTGCCCCGCGGGAGTCGGCCGAACCTTGACGTTGTGCTCGTGGGCGAAGAAGCCGAGTGCCAGCGCGAACGCAACCGCGAGTGCTCCGAGGAGCGCCGCGAGCCCGACCCAGTACGCGATCTCACCGACGACCGACCAGCCCCATGCGTACAAGAGCAAGCCGCGCAGGGTCTCGCCCCGGAAGAGGGTCTGGACCTGGCCGGCCAGCTGCGCGTCGTTCGGGTGCGCGAGCGACTGCGCACTCACCTGTGAGTACGTCTGGCCTTTGGCGATGCCTTGGAGGTGGACCTTGATGAACTGATCGGCGTAGGCCTTCGCCTTCGGGCCGTTGTCGACCGACTGGCCCGCGTAGCGCTGGAGCCCGGGGAACTCCTTCGGGTCGAGGGCCGCGGTGCCCTTCGCCGGGAACTGGATCTTCTGCTCCGACAGCTGGTTGTGGACCATGTCGTGCGCGAAGCCCGAGCCCCAGAGCAACAGTCCGCTGCCGACCGACAGGACCAGGAACAGGACCAACCCGATGATCACCAACGTCGGAACCGTCTTGAGCCAGCTCTTGATTCGCATCGTGCGCTCCTGTTCGCCATGTGCCGCGACGGGTGCGGCGCGATCGCTCTCATCGTCGGTGATGTGCGCCCGGCCGGGCAGGGGCGATCCGCCGCGATCCGCCGGGCCGTCCGGCCGGGCCGCAGGGACGTTCGGCCCTGGAGTGAGCATCCGGTGCGCCCGCGGTTGGCATCAGGTCGCGGAACTTGCTCGGCTCCCGCCGCGCCGGAACTACCCTCGGCATCGTCGATCGGGGAGATATGAGTATTCGGGTATTCCTTCTGGACGATCACGAGATCGTGCGGCGCGGGGTTCGTGAGCTCCTGGAGGCTCAGGACGGCATCGAGGTCGTCGGAGAGGCCGGGACGGCGGAGGAGGGTGTCGCTCGGATCCCGGTGACCAAGCCCGATGTCGCGATCGTCGACATGCGTTTGCCCGACGGCAACGGTGTGGAGGTATGTCGGGAGGTGCGTTCGCTCGACGGTTCGATCCAGTGCCTGATCCTCACGTCGTTTTCCGATGACGAGGCCTTGTTCGACTCGATCATGGCGG
>DATCCI010000581.1:0-5470 GCA_036511415.1 Acidimicrobiia bacterium | reverse complement strand
CGGTGCCTGCGCCTTGGCGTTGTCGAGCGCACGGTTCTGGCGATAGTTGTCGCGCAGCACGAGCGCCGCGACCTCTTCGGTCATGCCCGCGAGCAACGCGTTGCGATCGATCTCGCCGATCTCGCCCGCGTGCACCGCACCGTCGAGCACGATCTTGATGTTCACCTCGTGGTCGGAAGTGTCGACGCCCGCGCTGTTGTCGATCGCATCGGTATTGATGCGGCCGCCGGCGAGCGCGTACTCGACCCGGCCGTCCTGGGTGACGCCGAGGTTGCCGCCCTCGACGACGCTGCGGCAACGCAGCTCGCCGGCGTCGATGCGCACTCCGTCGTTGGCCTTGTCGCCGACCGCGGCGTGGCTCTCGGCGCGCGCCTTGACGTAGGTGCCGATGCCGCCGTTGTAGAGGAGGTCGACCGGTGCCTTCAGGATGGCGCGGATGAGCTCGGCCGGGGTGAGCGCTTCGACCCCGTCGTCGATCGCGAGCCGGGCCCGTACCTCGGGCGTGATGGGGACCGCCTTCAGCGTGCGCGCGTGCACACCGCCGCCCGGGGAGACGAGCGCGGTGTCGTAGTCGGCCCACGACGAGCGCGCCCGCTCGAACAACCGGCGCCGTTCCGCCGACGACTTCGCCGGATCCGGGTCGGGGTCGAGGAACACGTGCCGGTGATCGAACGCGGCGACGAGCCGAATGTGGCGCGACAACAACATGGCGTTGCCGAACACGTCGCCCGACATGTCGCCGATACCGACAACCGTGAAGTCGTCGCGGTCGGGATCGATGCCGAGATGCCGGAAGTGCCGGCGCACCGACTCCCATGCACCTCGGGCCGTGATGCCCATCGCCTTGTGGTCGTAGCCGTGTGCACCACCCGACGCGAACGCGTCGCCCAGCCAGAAGCCGCGCCGGCACGCGATCTCGTTGGCGACGTCGGAGAACACCGCGGTGCCCTTGTCGGCCGCGACCACCAGGTAGGGATCGTCGCTGTCGTAGCGGACCACTTGATCCGGCGGCACGACCTTGCCGTCGACCAGATTGTCGGTGACGTCGAGCAGCGCGCCGATGAACAGGCGGTAGCACGCCTCGACCTCGACGCGCAGCTGCGCGGGGTCGGCCGGCGGCCGTTTGACGACGAACCCGCCCTTGGCCCCCGCCGGGACGATCACCGCGTTCTTCACCCGTTGGGCCTTCATCAGCCCGAGCACCTCGGTGCGGAAGTCTTCCCGCCGGTCGGACCACCGGATGCCGCCGCGCGCCACCCGGCCCGCGCGCAGGTGCACACCCTCGACGCGCGGCGAGTACACGAAGATCTCGAACATCGGCCGGGGCAGCGGGAGGTCGGGGATCGCGCTCGGATCGAGTTTCAGCGCCACGCACGGCAGGGGATTGCCGGCCGCGTCGGCGTCCTGGAACCAGTTCGTGCGCAGCGTCGCGAGCACGAGATGCATGAGCGCGCGCAGGATGCGGTCCTCGTCGAGCGACGTCACCGCGTCGAGCGCGGTGCGGATCTCGTCGCTCAGGCGATCGGTCGCGTCGTCGTCAGTCCCGCGCTCGGATCCCGCGCGCGCAGGTCCCGTGCGCTCAGGCCCGGCGCGCTCGGGCCCGGCGGTCCACGGGTCGAGGCGCGCGACGAACAGCTCGACGAGCCGGCGCGCGATCTCGGTGTGCAGGCTGAGCGCATCCTCGATGTACGCGAGGCTGAAGCGCGTGCCGGTCTGGCGCAGGTAGCGGCAGTAGGCGCGCAAGAGTGCGACTTCTCGCCATGCGAGCCCGGCGGTGAGCACGAGCCGGTTGAAGCGGTCGTCTTCGGCCCGGCCGTCGACCACCGCGAGGAAGGCTTCCTCGAAGAGCCGCAGTGCCGCGGGGTCGATGACCGTGCCCGCGGGCGCGCTCAGGCGGAACCACTTCATCCAGCGGGCGTCGAGGCCCTTCGGCGTCAGCTCGTAGGGGTGCTCGTCGTCGACCACGACGCCCATGTGCGTCAGGCGCGGGAGCACCTCCGACAGCGACGGCGGCGCGCCGATCCCGTACAGCTTCAAGTCGAGCTTGCCGGTGCCGATCGTGAGCCGCGCCGCCAGCGGGTTCGCATCGCCCAGCCGTTGCAGCTGAGGAAGATCGGCGAGCGCTTCGGTCGCGTCGAAGTCGTATTGATACGCACCCGGGAACGCGTCGGCCCAGACGCGCAGGAGATCGAGCCCCGTCTCCTCACCCTGCGACGCGGTGAGGGCGTCGCGCAGGTCGTCGACCCACGCGCGCGCCGCGGCGGCGACCGACCGCTCCAATTCGGCGACGTCGACGGTGTCGCCACCGGGCGTTTCGAGGTGCAGGACGTAGTGCAGCCGGGCGAGCACCGACTCCGAGAGCCGCGTGTTCCACTCGTAGCTCTTCGATCCGTACGCGGCCAACAGCAGCTGGGCGATGTGCCCGCGTACCTGGGTGGTGTACCGGTCGCGGGGGATGAACACGAGGCACGACACGAAGCGGCCGTAAGGCTCGCGGTGGACGAACAGGCGGACCCGGCGGCGCTCCTGCAAGCGCAGGATGCCCATCGCGGTGTCGAACAGGTGCTCGACGTCGATCTGGAAGAGGTCGTCACGCGGATAGGTCTCCAGGATCTGCGTGAGATCCTTCTGATCGTGGCTCGCGGGCAGGAATCCGGCCCGCTCGATGACCGCGGCGACCTTCCGGCGGAGCACCGGGACGTCGAACGGGCTGCCGGTGTACGCGCCCGACGAGTACAGCCCGATGAAGCGGTGCTCACCGACGACGTCGCCGTGCGCGTCGTACCGCTTGATCCCGATGTAGTCGAGGTGCGTCGGGCGGTGCACCGTCGAG
Organism: Acidimicrobiia bacterium; assembly: GCA_036511415.1. GTDB lineage: Bacteria > Actinomycetota > Acidimicrobiia > IMCC26256 > PALSA-610 > PALSA-610. Next base: position 2,637 of record DATCCI010000581.1, on the reverse strand, counting down.
CGGGCATTCGCCTTCGTCAACACGAGCAGGGTTCGCTCGCGCGCCTTGGCGCGCACTTCGGGTGGGAGCGCGGCGAAACTCGCCGACGGCTTCTCCGGCGCCTTGCGCAACAACCCGAGTCCGGTACCGGGCACCGGCAGCAGCCGGTCGTCGTCGGCCAGCCGGTATTCGCGGTACGCGAGGAACGCGAAGTGGTCGTCGGCGAGCCACTGCAGGAGCGCCTTGCCCTCTGCGAGCTCCTCGTCCGCACACGGTGGCGGCGTGCGAGCGAGGTCGGCCGCGACCTGCTCGAGCGTCCCGAGCATCTGCGCCCAGTCGCTCGTCGCGGCGCGCACGTCGTGAAGGACCGAGAGCAAATCCGTGCGTACCGATTCGAGGATCTCGGCGTTGGTCTCGCGGTCGATCTCGATGTGCGTCCACGACTCGAGGACGAGCTGCTCTCCATCGATGGCGGGCTCCTCCTCGGGTGCCATTCCGAGCAACTCGCCCGCCGGCGATCGTCGTACGCACAGGATCGGGTGCACGACGAGGTGCACGCCGAGATTGCGACGATCGAGCGCCATCGTGAGCGAGTCGACCAGGAAGGGCATGTCGTCGAGCACGACGTCGACCGCGGTGTGGCCCCGCGCGGGTGTGTACACGCGCACGAGCGCTTCCGTCGGACCGCGCCGGGCACCGAACCGCCAGTGCTCGAGGGCGGCGGCCGCGAGCTCCTCGGTCGTCCAGGTCGCGAGGTCGTCGTCGCCGAGTTGTCCGTAATAGGAGCGGACGAACGCGTCGGCGCCCGCGGGGTCGGACGTGCTCACGAGCTCGCAGATCTGCGCCATCACGTCGTCGCGACGGGCCACGACGCCGACCATACCGTCGCCGGCGCCCCCTTCGGCACGTTCGCGCGCCCCGGCCGGCACGCTCGCGCGCTCCCGTATGCTCGGAACGTGGACACCGCCGAGGCCTTGGAGCTCGCACTGGAGCTCGGCGATCTGGCCGATCGCATCACGATGAAGCGGTTCCGCGCGCACGACCTCCAGGTCTCGACGAAACCCGACCTCACGCCGGTGAGCGAGGCCGACGAGGCCGTCGAGCGGGCGATCCGCGAGCGGCTCGGCGGCTTGCGCGGACACGGGGTGCTCGGCGAGGAGTTCGGCACCGGTGCGGACGACGCCGGCGCCAACGCGCCGTACCGGTGGATCATCGACCCGATCGACGGCACCAAGAGCTACGTACGCGGCGTGCCGATCTGGGCGACCCTGATCGGGCTCGAGCGTGCGGGCGAGCTGATCGTCGGGGTCGCGTCGGCGCCCGCGCTCGGCATGCGGTGGTGGGCGGGACGGGGCATGGGCGCGTTCCGCGACGGCGAGCGGCTCGGTGTCTCGTCGGTCGCGACACTCGCCGACGCGCACCTCTCGTTCGCCTGGGACACCGAGGAGCGATACCACGCCGACGGCGTCGGCGAGCGGCTCATCGCGCTCTCGCACCGGTGCTGGCGCACGCGCGGGATCGGCGACTTCTGGCAGCACCTCCTCGTCGCCGAAGGCGCGTTCGACGTGGCGATCGACCCCGTCGTCTCCCCGTGGGACATCGCGGCGCTGATACCGATCGTCGACGAGGCCGGAGGCCGCTGGAGTGCGGTCGACGGGCGCGCCGACGTCGACGCCGGCAGCTTCGTGTGCACCAACGGGCTGTTGCACGACGCGGTCGTCGCGTCGCTCGCGTAGAGTCGCCCGCCGTGTCCGAGCTCACGGTCGGGATCGACATCGGGACCTCCTCGGTGAAGGCGGTGGCCGCCGACGCCGACGGGAACGTCGTCGCCCGGTCGCGCGTCCCGCACGAGTTCTTCGTCCCGACGCCGCTTCGGTTCGAACACGACGCCACGCTCGCCTGGCACGAAGGCCCCCGCCGCGCGCTCGAGGCGCTCGGCGCCGTGAAACCGAGAGCGGTTTCGGTGGCGGCGATGGTCCCGTCGCTGACCGCGGTCGACGCCGACGGGCTGCCCTGCGCGCCCGGCCTGCTCTACGGCGACGAGCGCGGCCACGCCGATCGCCCGGGCGCGATCGCGGAGGCGGGCGAGCTCGCGCAATTCATGCACTGGCAGTCGCACGAGCATCCGGACGCGCGCGGCTACTGGATGGCGCAAGGGGTTGCCAACCACGCGTTGTCCGGTGACGCGGTCGTCTCGTCGACGGTCGCGGCGACCGCGTTCCCCTTGTTCGACTGGAAGCAGTGGGACGAGGCGAAGCTCGCGGAGTGCGGGGCGCGTCCCGACCAGCTCCCGAGGATCGGGCCGACGGGCCAGCCGCTCGCCGAGGTCCGCGACCGGCCCGGTTGCGTGCTCGAGGGCGGGACGATCGACGCGATGGGCGAGCAGCTCGTCGCCGGCAGCGACGAGGTCGGCGACGTGCTCGTGATCTGCGGCACGACGCTGATCGTCTGGGCGGTGATTGCGGAGCCGGTCGCGGTCGAGCGTCACTACACGATCCCGCACACTGCGGCCGGCAAGTTCCTGGTCGGCGGTCCGAGCAATGCGGGCGGGCTGTTCCTCGACTGGGTCGACCGCATGTGCGCGAGCACCGTTGTGTCCGAGTCGGCGTCCAATTCCGGGGCTGGTGCGGCGGCGCGAGTGCGCGATCCGGGGCGGGT
>DATCCI010000580.1:0-3123 GCA_036511415.1 Acidimicrobiia bacterium | reverse complement strand
TAACCGAGCGCGACCGAGCCGCTGACGACGGCGAGCTGCAGGTCGAGCAGGTTCGCGACCGAAGCGATCGCGCGTCCGACGAGGAGCCCCGTGCGGGCACGAACCTCGGGCGAAGCTGCGGCCGGCGCGCGTCCGGTGATGCGCTCGATCGCGGTGCCCGACGCTTCGGCTTCGACGCATCCCCGCGCGCCACAGCCGCAGACCGCACCGTCGGGCACCACGATGATGTGGCCGACATGGCCCGCGTTCCCGCCGGCGCCGTCGAGCAACCGGCCGTCGACGACGATGCCGCCGCCCACACCTGTCGACACGACCATCGCGATGTAGTCGCGCGCGCCGGCCGCGGCACCGATCCAGCCTTCGGCGCGGGCGAGCGCCTTGGCGTCGTTGTCGATCCGGACGGGCAGTCGGCAATGTTCGGTGAGCCGCTTGCGCAGCGGGAAGTCGCGCCACGCGGGGATGTTCAGAGGCGAGACGGTCTCGCCGCCGCGGGTCATCGGTCCGCCGCAGCCGACGCCGACGGCGCTCGCTTGGCGCGCTGCATCTCCGAGATCGTCGATCGCGGCGGCGAGGGTGTCGAACAACGTGTCGGCGTCGACGGCGCGTGGAGTTGGGACCAACCGCCGATCCTGGACCCGGCCGTCGGGACCGACGACACCGACGGCCAGCTTGGTGCCTCCGATGTCGATGGCCACGACCGCTCCCGTCGCGCTGCGCGCGGTCATTGAGCGTCGACGGGCGATGGCTCGACAGGCGGTGGCTCGACCCGCAGGGCGACTATGCAGATGTCGTCGGGTGAGGGGTGCGGTACGAACGGATCGTCGACGAGCTTGTCGCACAGTGTCGCGAGCGGATCGCCGGAGTACTCGCGCACGCGCTCGTCGAGCCAGGCCAGACCGTCGTCGAGGATCCGGTCGCGGCGCTCGATCAGGCCGTCGGTGTAGCAGACGATGAGCGCGCCCGGATCGAGTCGCGCGGTCGCGGTGCGGTACTCGCGCACCATGGTTCCGAGAGGAGCGCCGTTCACGTCGTCGAGGAACCGAGTGGTCCCGTCGGGCGCGACGAGCAAGGGAGGCGGATGTCCGGCGCGCGACCACGACACCATGCCGATCGCAGGGTCGTAGCGTGCGACGAACGCGGTGACCATCGCATCGTCGTCCTGATTGCGGATGAGGCGATGCAGGCGCAGCAGGACGGTCGCCGGATCCGAGTCCTCGAATGCGTAGGCGCGGAGCGCATTGCGCACGCGTCCCATGAAGCTCGCAGCTTCCACGCCGTGACCGGCGACGTCGCCGACGACGATGACGATGCGGCCGTCGGGTGTCTCGAACGCGTCGTACCAGTCGCCGCCGACGTCGACATCGACCTCGGCGGGGCGGTACGCGGCCGCGACCTCGACGCCGGCGATGACCGGCAGCCGGTCGGGAACGATCGACGTCTGCAACAGTTCGACGATGCGGTGCTCGGCCTCGAACCGCTGCCGGCTCGCCTGCCACAGCCGGGCGCGCTCGAGCGCGGACGCACTCCGCCGTCCGAGGTCGACCGCGAGCTCGACGTCGTCCGGTCCGAGCCGCTCGTGGCGTTCGTCACCGATGGAGAGCACGGCCAGACGACGACCCGCGATGCTGAGCGGCACGAGAAGGCACGATTCGAAACCGACACGTTCGAGTTGGACTCGCAACATCGGATCGGCCTCGAGCGCGCCGGCCGCCTGCGCGGCGAGGCCGTGGAACACGAGCGGCTCGCCCGTCTTCAGCACCTTGGCGACCGCCCTGGTGTTGTCGCTCAACCGCTCGAGGGCCTCACGTAGAAGGGGCGCGAGGGCCGGGTCGCGGTGTGCGACGTTCGAGCGTTCGAGCGTTCCGTCGGGCGCGACGCGTATCACGGTTGCCCAGGTGCCGATACGTGTGGCCGCGAGCTGGCAGATCGTCTCCAGCACGCGGTCGGGGTCGTCGAGCGCACCGAGCCGCTCGGAGGACTCGAGCAGGGTGCGCAAACGTGCCCGGCTCGACTGCTCCGCTTCGAGGAGCATCCGGCGCTCGTCGATGTCGACCGACACGCCGGTCGCGCCGACGACCGCGCCGCTCGCGTCGTGTACGGGTTCGCCGCGACCTTCGAGCCAGTGCACGCTGCCATCCGGCCAGACGACGCGATGATCGAAGCGCCAGGGCTCGTCGCGCCGCATGCCCTCGCTCACGATCTCGACGGCTCGGTCGCGATCATCGGGATGGAAGAACGACCGGTACATCGCCATCGAGCCGTCGAAGGTTCCGGGCGCGAGCCCGAAGAGCGCTTCGAGCTGCTCGTCCCAGTTGACCGCTCCGGTTCTGAGGTCCCAACGCCAGGAGCCCATCCGGCTTGCGCCGAGCGCGAGCCGGAGCCGCTGCGCGTCGACGGCCTGGGGCCGTGCGATCTCGAGCTCGGTCTCGCGTTGCTCGCGGATGCGAGTCAACGCGGCAGCTGCGATCGCCGCGACCGCGACCACCGAGACCCGGACTATGTGGTCGCTCGTGAAGAAGATTCCGTTCACCTGACCGAGGAGGAGCGCGAGCGCGACCGAGTAGACGCCGACGACTGCAACTTCGGTCGTGGATGCCCCGACGGCGGCGACGAGGGGACCGACGAGGACGCCGGTGAGCAGGACCTCGTGATGACGAACGCCGTCGACGAGCGCGATCGCCGAGACGGCGAACAGACCCGCCATCAGCCAGACGCGCGATCTCTGCGCTCGACGGCCCAGAGAGGCGACCCCCCGCGCACCCGAGACCATGAGACCGATGCTAGCCAGCGACGTCGCGTCGTCGGTCAGCGTCGGCCGTCGTGTGACGGATGTGGTCGGTAGCATTCGCGCCCGTGGCCTCGCTGCAGCTCCCGCCTGACCACGCGGCCGCGGCGAGAGCACGACGCTTCGTGTCCGACACGATGCGCGCGTGGGGCTGCGACGAGGCGATACCCGATGCGGAGCTCCTGGTCTCCGAGCTGGTCACGAACGCCGTGTTGCACGCGCGCTCCGCGACGCGGTTGACGATCGAACGTGACGGCGCGACCTTGCGCTTCTCGGTGTACGACGCGAGCCCGACCCGCCCGCGCCTGCGCGACTACGGCCCGGAGGCGGTCACGGGC
>DATCCI010000579.1:0-8344 GCA_036511415.1 Acidimicrobiia bacterium | reverse complement strand
CCGGGCGTGTCGACGAGGGTGACGATCGGGAGATTGAAGCTGTCGCACGTCGCCACGAACCGGGCGGCTTTGCGTGACGCCTCGATGTCGAGCGTGCCGGCTCGTTGCATCGGCTGGTTCGCCACGACGCCGACCGCGCGACCGCCGAGCGATCCGTAACCCGTCACCAGATTGGGCGCGTACCGCGGCCGGAGCTCCAAGAAGGAGCCTGCGTCGAGGACGTCCTCGACGACCACGCGCACGTCGTACGCCGCGGTCGATCGCTGTGGGACGACCGCCGCGGCGAGGTCGCACGAGCGGTCGCGCGCGTCGTCGTATTGCAGGAGCGGTGGATCGGAGAGGTGATGATCGGGCAAGTACCAGAGCAGCGCGGCGAGCGCGTCGCGCGCCGCGAGCTCATCGGACGCTACGAGCGATGCGACTCCGGTGCGCTGCGCGTGAACGGGCGCGCCGCCCAGTTCCGCGCGCGACACGCGCACCCCGGTGAAGTCCTCGACGGATTCGGGCCCGGTCACGTACGCGAACGCGTCTTCGGTCATCACGACGTGGTCGAACAGGCCGAGCGCGAGCGCCGGGCCGGATACGCACGCACCGGTCACTGCGAGCAGGGTCGGGACGACACCGGACACCTGCACGAGCGCGCGGGCGAGGCGCCCCCACGCGTGGAGCGCGGCGACACCGTCGCGGAGCTCGGCGCCCGAGGTGTCGAGCTCGCCGACGAGTGGGAGCCGGAGCTCGCCCGCGAGCCGTACGGCCCGTTCGACCGTCGCGCTGCCGTTGACCCCGATCGCGCCGTGGTGCTTGCCGCCCTCGACGCGGAACGCGACCACGCGTCGCCCGCCGATCTCGGTGATCTCGGCCGAGGCGGCGGCATCGGCCCATGCGTGGAGGGGCGTGGACGTCACGAAGGCGGGGCCAACACCAACGTCGCGTTGTGACCGCCGAAACCGAAGGAGTTCGACAGTGCGGGCGCGGGGGCGAGCTCGCGGACCACACCGGCGATCACGTCGAGGGCGATGTCGTCGCCGAGCCGCTGCAGGTTGGCGGTGGGCGGAACTGCACCCTTCGCGAACGTGAGCAGGCACGCGATGGCCTCGGTCGCGCCCGCGGCTCCGATGAGATGCCCGGTGACTCCCTTGGTCGAGGTCACCGGCGGCGGCGTCTCGCCGAACACCTTGCGGATCGCCTCGGCCTCGGCCGCATCGTTCAGCGGGGTCGATGTTCCGTGCGCGTTCACGTGGCCGATCGCGGCGGGGGAAAGGCCTGCGTCGTCGAGCGCCAGCTGCATGCACGCGGCCGCGCCCTCGCCCCCGGGTGAGGGCGCGGTGATGTGGTAAGCGTCGGCGTTGCGCCCGTACCCGACCACCTCTCCGTAGATGTGCGCGCCCCGAGCCGTGGCATGATCCCAACGTTCGAGAACGAGCGCGGCCGCGCCCTCGCCCATCACGAATCCGTCGCGGTCGGCGTCGAAGGGGCGCGACGCGTGCTCGGGGTCGTCGTTGCGCGTGCTCAGCGCGGTCATGCGCGCGAACGCGGAGATCGCGGTCGGGGTCAGGCACGACTCCGAGCCGCCGGTCATCACGATGTCAGCGCTGCCGTCGCGAATGAGGCGCGCCGCTTCGCCGACCGCGTTCGCGCTTGCCGCGCATGCGGTGGCAACGCAGAAGTTCGGTCCCTTCCATCCGAACTGCATCGCGATGGTGCCCGCGGTCGCGTTCGCCATCATCATCGGCACGAGAAACGGGCTGACCCGCGCCGCGCCCTTCTCCCGGTAGACGCCGATCTGCTCCTCGAGGGTGATGAGGCCGCCGACTCCGGTCCCGACGATCACCGCGCTGCGCGCCGGGTCACAACGATGGTCGCCGGCGTCGGCCAGCGCGTCGGCCGCGGCGGCGAAGCCGAGCTGCGTGACCCGGTCGATCCGGCGCGCTTCCTTCGGGCCGAGATAGGCCGTCGGGTCGAAGTCGCGGACCTCGCACCCGAATCGCACGGGAAGGTCGGACGGGTCGTACCGTGCGATCGGGGCCGCGGTGGACCGCCCCGAGGCCAGCGTCGACCAGAAACCGTCGAGCTCGGTTCCCGCGGCCGTCTTCACCCCCAGGCCGGTGACGGCAACCCGCATCCGTCCGCGGTGATCGAGCTCGTCTTTCAGAGGTTCACCGCCCATTGCCTACGCGCCGACCTTGGCGAGCACGAGATCGACCGCCTGGCCGATCGTGGTGACACCCTCCAGGTCGTCCTCGGGCACTTCGATGTCGAAGCGCTCCTCGAGGCCCATGACGAGCTCGACGAGGTCGAGGCTGTCGGCGTCGAGATCCTCCTTGAAGCGCGCGGTCTCCGTGACCAGGTCGGGGTCGACGCTCAAGACCTCGGCGGCGACTTCCTTGATCGTGACGAGCGCTTCGGTGCGTTCCATTGCAGTGTCCTCCTCGTAGGGGTCGATCAGTGGCCCATGGCCAGACCGCCGTCGACGGGCACAACGGCGCCCGTCACGTACGCGGCGGGTTCCGAGCACAGGAATGCGATGACCGCCGCGCATTCTGCGGCAGTGCCGAAGCGACCGAGTGGCACCGCGGTCTCGACCCGCGCGCGCCACTCGTCGGTCAGGTCGTCGGTCATCGAGGTCACGATAGGTCCGGGCGCGACGACGTTGCAGGTGATGTTGCGCCGGGCCAGCTCGCGGGCGACGCTCCGGGTAAGGCCGACGAGGCCCGCCTTCGCGGCTGCGTAGTTCGCCTGGCCCGCCTGCCCGATGTTGGCGCTCGCCGACGAGATGTTCACGATCCGGCCGTACCGGGCCTTCATCATCGCGGGCGTGGCCCGGCGGATGGTGTGAAACGCGCCGGTGAGATTGGTGTCGATCACGGCGCGCCAGTGTTCGTCGCTCATGCGAACGACGAGGCCGTCTCGCGTGATGCCGGCATTGTTCACGAGCACGGTGACGGGGCCGAGCGCACTCTCGATGTCGCGGAACGCGGCGTCGACCGCCCCGGGATCGGCGACGTCGGCGCAGACCGCGACCGCTTTGCCGCCCAGCTGCTCGACCGCCTCTCGAGTCTCGCCCGCGCCCTTGGCATCCGACGAGTAGCAGAAGCCCACGGGGTGACCGGCGCGCGCGAGTGCGAGCACGGTCTCGCGCCCGATGCCCCGAGAACCTCCCGTGACGAACGCGACGCGGTCTTGCGGCGCGCCGCTCACCGCGCTCCCCAACGCAGGAGTGTGCTGGCCCACGTCATGCCCGCCCCGAAGCCGGAGCACAACACGAGGTCGCCGTCGTGCACGCGGCCGTCGTCGACCGCCTCGAAGAGTGCGAGCGGTATCGACGCCGACGACGTGTTGCCGAAGCGGTCGATGTTGACGAGCGTGCGCTCGGGCTCGAAGCCGAGCCGGTGCGCGGCCGCCTCGATGATGCGGCCGTTGGCCTGGTGGGGGACGAACCACGCGACGTCGCCGGCGTCGACGCCGGCGCGGCCGAGCGTGAGCATCGCCGATTCGACGACGGCGCGCACGGCCCGCCGGAAGACCTCTTGGCCCGCCATCTTCAAGAAGTGGTCGCGATCCGCGATCGTCGCCGCGCTCGCGGGCAGCCGGCTTCCGCCGGCGCGTATCTCGAGCAGGCCGGCCGCCGACCCGTCGCATCCGAGATCCCAGGCGAGCACCCCGGGAGCTTCGCGCGTGGGAGCCAGCACCGCCGCGCCCGCGCCGTCGCCGAACAGCACCGTTGTCGTGCGGTCTTCGGGGTCGATGATGCGGCTCAAGGTCTCGGCGCCGATAAGGAGCACGCGGTCGTAACCCATCTGCAGCATCGAGGCTCCGACCACCAGCTCGTAGACGAAGCCGGCGCACGCGGCGTTCATGTCGAACGAGCCGCACTGCAGCCCGAGGGCCTCGCCCACGAAGGCGCCGGTGTGAGGAATCGGCTGTTCGGGTGTCACCGTCGCAATGATCATCAGGTCTACGTCGGCGGGTACGAGACCGGCGCGCTTGATCGCGTGCGTCGCGGCTTCGACCGCGAGCGTGGCAGTAGTTTCGCCCGGCCCCGCGACCCGGCGTTCGCGAATGCCGGTGCGCTCGACGATCCATTCGTCGCTCGTATCGACGCGCTGGGCGAGATCGGCGTTGGTGACGCGCCCCTCGGGGACCGCCGTACCCCAACCGACGATGCCGGCCGCGGCGGTCACGCGACGCGCATCCAGGCGACCGGCTGACCCACGCGCAGGCGTTCGCCGGAGTGCGCGAGAACTCCCATGACGACTCCGCTGAACGCGCTCCGGACCGGTTCGCGCGTGCCCGGGCCTTCGACGACGCCGACGATCTCACCCGCGCTGACGTCCGCGCCCACCTCGACGCCGAGCGGCCGGAACACGCCGACGACGGGCGCGACGATCATGCGCTCGACCATCGCAACCCGCTCGCCCTCGAGGTCGAGTCGCGGGCTCATGAGGACTCGTCGCGGAAGAGCTGCTCGCACTCGGCGGGAGTGCCGCATGCGAGCACCGGAACATCAGGAACGGTGCGTTTGGCGACGCCCGCGATCATCGACCCGTACCCGACCTCGACGAACGCCGACGCGCCGAGCCCGGCCAGGGTCTCCATCGACACGCGCCACCGGACGGGAACGGTGACATGGTCGGCGAGTCGCGCTCGCCAGCCGTCGCCGTCGGAATACGCGGCGCCGTCGTGGTTCGACACGACCGGCGCGGCCGGCGCCGCGAACGGGACCCGATCGAGCTCGCGGACGAGCCCGGCGCGCGCCGTATCCATGAGCGGTGTGTGGAACGCGCCGCCGACCTTGAGGGTCGTCGCGCGCCGAACGCCGAGCTCCTTGGCCCGCGCCGCCGCGAGCTCCACGCCGTCCGGCGTTCCCGCGATCACGATCTGGCCGGGCGCGTTGTCGTTCGCGACCCATGCGCCGCCCGGTGCGGCCTCGCACGCGGCTTCGGCCTGCTCGACCGTGGCGCCCAACAGCGCGACCATGCGACCCGGGTGCTCGTCGGCTGCGGCCTGTGTCAGTTCGGCACGACGAGCCGCGAACCGCACGCCGTCGTCGAGATCGAGCGCACCCGACGCGATGAGCGCAGTCACCTGCCCGAGTGAGTGTCCCGCGAATGCGACGACATCGTCGAGCATCGGCCGAGCCGCCTCCCACGCGACGAGTGACGTGCACAACACCGCGAGCTGAGCCTCGCGCGTGCGCGCGAGTTGCTCGGCCGTCGCGTCGAGCAGCAGTGGCGCGAGCGGCTCGCCCAGCGCGGCCTCGGCCTGCTCGACGATCTTCCACGCGGGATGCTCGTGCCACGGCGCGCCCATACCGGGGACTTGGGTTCCCTGGCCGGGGAACACCACGGCGACGCGCACGAGCAGACCTCCGGGGGGCGAGAGGGCGGGTTGGGCGGTTGGGCTGTACAAGAAGCCGACTTCATTCGACTCCCGGACACGAGGCAGGGTTACACGCCCATGTGACGACCCCGTTCATGATGGATGAACGAGCCGTTTCGTACGCGCCGGTAACCCCGATACCGCGCAGTAACGTCGCTCGGCATGCCCGGCGATGGGACACGGGATCTGGTCGCGCTGCTGCCGCATCGCGCTCCGTTCCTGTTCGTCGACGAGGTCGACTCGTGTGAGCCGTCCGTCGCCGTACGCGCGCGCTACCGAGTGACGGGCGACGAACCCTTCCTCGCCGGGCACTTCCCCGGGAATCCGGTCTTTCCCGGCGTGCTGCAACTCGAAGCGCTGGCCCAGGCCGGCGCGATCGCGGTGCTGGCCGACTCGCGCTATGCCGGCAAGCTCCCCTTGTTCGGCGGTGTGGAGGACGCGCGGTTCCGGCGGGTCGTGCGACCCGGCGACCTCCTCGTGCTCGCAGTCGACATCGAGCGGCTCAGCGCCCGCGGCGGTTGGGGGCGCGGGGTCGCGACCGTCGACGGCGCCGAATGCTGCCGAGCTCGCCTCCTCTTCGCGTTGGCGTGATCGCGTCGGTCGCGCGCCGCGCCCCGGACGGAGACGATCAGTGTTTACGCCGGCGCTGTTGCTGCTCTTGGCCGAGCCGCTGCAGGGCGGCCAACTCGTGCGCCGTGTACTGACGCGGGTGCTCGACCCGCGGCGGCGGGGGGATCGTCGGTTGCTCCGGGTCCTGACCGAGCAGCAGCCTGGTCGCGATCTCACGGGGTAGCGGTGGCTCGGCGCGGACGCGTCGAGATGGGCCGATCAAGATCATCAACAGTGCCGCCGCCGACGCGCCGACGACGATGCCGACCACGAACTCCACCACGCTCCGGATGGTACCGAAATGGCATGATGATCCGGTCCGTTTCCCGCGTCATGTGGGAAACGACCTCGCCCGAGTGGTGGAATGGCAGACACGGCGGACTCAAAATCCGCTGCTCGCAAGGGCATGAGGGTTCGAATCCCTCCTCGGGCACGCTCTGACCTGCACGTTCACCATTCACTCGCGCGTGAAGGGTGCGCCGTGGTCACGGCGTGGTCACAAGAGTTGCCGTAGACGTGTGAGCGCGGCGCGCTGGTCACCCTCGGAACGGTGCGCGTACGTCGACAGCGTGAAGCCGACCGAAGCGTGCCCGAGGCGTTCGCTCACGACGTCCGGACGTACACCGGCCGCGAGGAGCGCGGTCGCGTGACCGTGGCGCAGATCGTGGAACCTCACGGCGGGAAGGCCGAGATCGGGCGCGTGGCGGCGTACAAGGTCGCTCCATCGCTTCGCGAGGCGTTCAGGCCGGATCGGCGACCCGTCGACCTCGCAGAACACCAGGCCGTTATCGCGCCACCCCGACCCGATCAGGAGGCGACGAGCGGCTTGCTCCTTCCGGTGGGCGCGGAGCAGGGCGACGAGCTCCGGGTCGAGCTCGATCGCGCGCCGGCCAGCGTCAGATTTCGGTTGCTTGTCGTAGGTGCCGGCCATGCCTTTGCCGACGCTCCGCTCGACCGTCAGCGTCCCGCCGGCCAGATCGACGGCATCCCACCGGAGCGCGACGACCTCACCCTGACGTAACCCGGTGAACGCGACGAGGGAGTAACAAGCGTGGTCGCGGTCCGATTCGATCGCGGCCAGGAAGGTCAGAGTCTCCGGGTACGTCCAACACTTGAACTGCTTCGCGCGGGCGGCCTTCGCTCGAGGTGGGCGCGCGTCATCGGTGACGTTGCGGGCAACCTTGCCGACCCGGACTGCCTCCTTGAGCATCTTGCGCGCGCCGACGTGACTCGCGCGCACCGTCCGCGCGCAGCGGCCTTGATCGAGCAGGACCGCGTACGCACGGTCGAGGTCGAGCGCCGCGAGCTCTTGGAGTCTCACGGCACCGATCGTCGGGAGAAGGCGGTTCAAGCATTCGTGATAGTGCTTCACGGTCGCGGGTTCGATCGCTTCGGCCGGCAACGCTGCGATCCACGCCGCGGCGAACGCTGCGACCGAATCGTCTGACGGGACCGGGACGTGACCGGCCTTGCGCTGGGCGCGGTACGCGACGACCGCGTCGTTCGCGTCGTCCATCGACTCGAACCCGCGCTCCTTGTGCTGGTGGCGCTTCCCGTCGTTGCCGGGAGCGTCAGCGGTGAAGTACCACGTCCCGCGCGTCTTGTCCTTTTTGACTCCGCGCTCAGGCTTCTTCATTGTCGTTCCCTTCGGGTTGACGTTCTCCGCCTCGTGTTCCTTCGGCCGCGCCGAGATATCCGGCCGCTCGCGCTCTCGCGATCTTCTTCGCCGCGCCCGAGAGCGACTCCAGGCCGAAGTGTTCCGCGACTGTTCGCTGTACCGGCCGGCCGTTTCTCCACGCTTCGCGGTACACGTCGGCGACTTCGCGCAGTCGTGCGTCGGGGCTGTGCACTTCGACGGCTCGGGCGATGTTGTCGCGCTGCGCATCGGTCTCGCTCGAGTAGTGAGTCGCCGCTTCCGCTTTCCAGTACGCATGCCCTTTCGCGCGCTCGTCGGCGACGATTCCTCCGATCGGGACGCGGCCCACGATCTCCCGAGTGATCGGCCGGTCTCCATCGCGTGAGGAGACGGTGATGGATACGGGCTCGGCGCGGCCGGCGACTATCGCCCATTCGAACTCGACGTGGAGCGGGGTCCTCGTCGGCTCGTCGAGCCACTCGACGGGCTCCAAGGGGACGCCAACGTAGGTCCCTTCGATCTGCATGGGTTCGATTTTTCGTCGGCGGGCCATGCCTGCAAATCTACCGCGATTGGGCATGATGCGATAGGGAATAGTCCCGTAGGGTTCATCCCATGCCAACGAATCATGTTCTGCCCAACCCGGAGGACCAGCCGACCGTGCCCATTTGGCCGACCACGGCAAAGGCACTCGACCTCTCGCGCAGCTCCGCATACCTC
>DATCCI010000578.1:0-2342 GCA_036511415.1 Acidimicrobiia bacterium | reverse complement strand
GTAGAAGATCCACCGCCACGACACGTCGGTGACGAGCCAGCCGCCGATGATCGGCCCCAGTGCGGGCGCAAGAACCGTCGGGATGATCAGTACGGTCGATGCCTTCGCCCGTTCGACCGGCGGGAACGCGCGAAACAACATGGCGGTGCCGACGGGCGTCAACATGCCGCCGCCCACACCCTGCAACACGCGGAACGCAACCAGCTCGTTCAGGCTGTGCGCCTGCCCGCACAGCGCGGACGAAAGCGTGAACATCGCCAGCGCGAACAGGAACACCTTCTTGGTGCCGATCCGGTCGCCGATCCAACCCGACGCCGGAATCCAGATCGCGAGCGACAGCAGATAGCCGAGCACGACCCACTCGATCGAGGTCTGGGTCGCGTGGAACTCGCGCGCGAGCGTGGGCGTCGCGACGAAGACGATCGTCGTGTCCATGATGTCCATGAACATCCCGCACACGAACACGATCGCGACGAGCCACTTGTACTCGAGGCCGAAGGGCGCCCGCGACATGGACGTGCAGGCTACGCGTTCCGGGGATCAGCCCGCGTCGATCCCCCGGTCCGAAATCTCAGCGCATCGATGTGGCCGCCTCGAAGCGCGGCTCGACGCGTCGCACGGGCGCTTCGTCGCGCGGTGCTCGCATCGTCTCTTCGAACAGGGCGCGCACGCAGTCGTTGCAGACATGCTTTTCGCGCAGCTCGACCAGGTCTGCGGCACCGCCGCAGAACGTGCAGTCGGGTTCGAACTTCCTGATCACGACCCGCCCGTTCTCCATGCGCGTCTCGATCAGATCACCGTGCCGGATCCCGAGCGCCTTTCGCAGCTCTGCGGGCACGACGACCCGGCCGAGCTGATCGAGCCGGCGCACCACTCCGCCACTCCCGCCGGGAAACTCATCGCGCTCTTGTGCCTGCATCACAGCGCCTCCCTGTCGTCGCGGAATTCACCGCGGCGCTTGGACGAACGTGCGAACGCAGGGTCCGGGCGACCACACACTTTGGACAATTCGGCCGTCGTTCTAATGCGGCTCGGCCCGAGCGTCAAGGCCGCGTCGCCGGTCACGCGTGGGTGTTCGCGGTCCACGTGGTCCCGTCCCACCATCGCAGGGTCGCCTGTTGCGTGGGATCGGGATACCAGCCGGGTGGGGTCAGTTGGGTCGCGCCGGCCGTGGCCATCGCCCGCGCGAGGCGCTTCGATGCCGACCGGCGCACGCGCCCCATGCCCAAGAGCTGCACGGAGAAAAGGAGCGTCGCGAAGCCGGCGAAGAGCGCCACCGACGGTTCTTGGAGCCACCACAACAGCGAAATACGCAGGTGGCCGAAGTGGACCACGGCACCGACCGCGACCGCGGCGGCGCAGCCGATCGCGGTGTGAGCAACGCTGCGGCTACGGGGATGCACCATCGTTTCGATCTGGGAGCCGCCCGCGATGTTGGTCGCGTCGATGGTCATGACGTAGAGCGGACCGCCCCGCGAGCGGGGCACGACTCGCAGGCTCGAGCCCGAGTTCTTGACGCGAAACATCAGCCAGGGGAACGAGCGGGCGATCGCGGCGACCGCCGACACGGGGTCTTGGGGCGAACGCCACGTCGCAGTGTCGTCGCGAAAGAGATCCGCCCCCCACCCCATCGACGCACGATAGTTGCGCCCTCGCCATCTGGAGCGCTGCCAGTCAGGGATCTGGAGATCAAGTCCCGGGCGCTCCGTACCAACCGGCTACGTCGGCGATGGCTTGGACCGAACCGACGCGGTTGTACAGATTGACGTCGCCGCCGGTGCCGATTTTGCCCGACACCAAGTTGGCGACCGTCAGCCCGGTGACGAAGTTGAGGTTCGAGGCGTTGGGCCGGGTCGTGCCGTTGGGATACACGGTCAGGTAGGAGACGGCCGTTGGACGGGTTGCGGTGGTGTTCATGACCAGCGCGGCAGCACCGTCGATCACCCCGCCCTGACCAGTGGCCGCGACCGCGATGGCCTGTCCGGCACCGATGGGATTGAAGAACCCGCCGATATTCGCGCGCGTGTCGAGGATGCGGTGATCGACGACGGGAAAGAATCGTGACCCGCCGGCGTTTCCGACGTTCGTGAAGTACCCCTCCAAGTCGACGACGACCTGCACGGACCCGGCCTCGTTGAAGAAGCTGACTCCGCCACCACTGCCGACCTGGACTGTCACCAGGTTCGGGACAGTTTGGCGAGCGACGAAGTTGAGATTCGAGGCGGTCGGCCGCGGGTTCACTCCCTCGGGGTATGCGGTGACATAGCTCTTCGCCGTCGGGCTGGTCACGGTCACGTTGAGAACGACAGCTGTCGCGGCGGGCGGTACCGGGACTCCCGGGG
>DATCCI010000577.1:0-2218 GCA_036511415.1 Acidimicrobiia bacterium | reverse complement strand
GCGCTGCCGCTCGAGCAACCAGCCGCGCTCGGCGACGTCATCGCGTCGTTCGCCGCCCGGCACGGCTAGCCGGCCCACAGCCCGACCGCGAGCAGAACCGCGAGCACGAGCTGCAACCGCACGGTCCCGATCAGGGCCGCGATCAAGCCGGGCGGGTCATGACGGGTCAGCATCGCCCGAACCGGTGCAACCGCGAGCGGCAGCGCGAGCAGGGCGAGCAAGGCCGTCGGCACGAACGCACCGCACGCGACCACCGCGAGGAGTGCGCCCACGACGCACGCGACGTACAGACCGCGAGCGCGCTCGGCGCCGAGCCGCACCGCGATCGTTCGCTTGCCGGACACCCGATCGGTGTCGACGTCGCGTACGTTGTTCGCGAGCAGGATCCCGCAAGCCGGGAGTCCGGCTGCGAGCGCGGCGACCCAGGCGACACCGGGCAGGGTCGCGTGCTGCACGTAGGCGCTGCCGAGGGTGGCGACGAACCCGAAGAAGACGAGCACCATCACCTCGCCCAGGCCGATATAGCCGTACGGCTTGGGTCCGCCGGTATACGTGATCGCGGCGACGATCGCCGCAACCCCCACGACCAGCAACCAGGGGTTGACGACGAGCGACAGCGCGGCGCCCACGACCGCAGCCACGACGAACGCGAGCAAGGCCGCGGACCTCACCGCGCGCGGGGTCGCGAGACCGGTAGCTGTGAGCCGCACCGGGCCGCGTCGCTGTGCGTCGGTACCGCGCACACCGTCGGAGTAGTCGTTCGCGAAGTTGACGCCGACCTGCAGCGCGAGCGCGACGACGGCGGCCGCCGCGGCACGCGGCCAGTTGACCGGGCCGTCGAGTGTGCCGGCCGCGGTTCCGACGAGCACCGGCGAGAGGGCCGCGCCCAACGTCTTCGGCCGCGCTCCCTGGTACCACTCCCGCGCGGTCGTCACGGTCGTTTCGGATATCGCTCGAACTCGGGTCGGCGCTTCTCGAGGTACGCGTTCTTGCCCTCTTGGGCCTCCTCGGTCATGTAGTACAGCAGCGTGGCGTCGCCCGCGAGCTGCTGGATGCCGGCGAGGCCGTCGTCGGCCGCGTTCATCGACGCCTTCAGCATGCGCAACGCGAGCGGTGAGTGCTGCAGCATCTTGCGCGCCCACGCGACCGTTTCCACCTCGAGGTCGGCGAGCGGGACCACCTTGTTCACCAGACCCATGTCGAGCGCCGATGCGGCGTCGTACTGCTCGCAGAGGTACCAGATCTCACGCGCCTTCTTCTGCCCGACGATGCGGGCGAGCAAGCCGGATCCGAAGCCGCCGTCGAACGACCCGACCTTCGGCCCCGTCTGGCCGAAGCGCGCGTTGTCGGCCGCGATCGTGAGGTCGCACACGACGTGCAACACGTGACCGCCGCCGATCGCATACCCCGCGACCATCGCGACGACGGGCTTCGGGAGCCGGCGGATCTGCACCTGCAGGTCGAGAACGTTGAGCCGGCCGATGCCCTTGTCGTCGCGGTAGCCGTCGTCGCCGCGCACGCGCTGGTCGCCACCCGAGCAGAACGCGTCGGGACCCTCGCCCGTGAGGACGATGACGCCGACCTCCGCGTCGTCGCGCGCGATCTCGAAGGCGTCGCGCAGCTCGAACAGCGTGCGGGGCCGGAACGCGTTGCGCACCTCGGGCCGGCAGATCGTGATCTTGGCGATGCCGTCGGAGGTCTCGTACGAGACGTCGGTGAAACCGTCGGGCGTCTCCGGCTTCCAGTCGGCGCCGGGCCGGATGGCGGGCTCCATGAGACCTCCGAGGAGTTCGTGGGCAGAATGGTCGAGGGCGACCATTCTGGGTAGTGGCATTCTGGGTAGTGGCATTCTGGGTAGTTGGATTCTGGGAGCAATCACTCCTACGGTTAGGCTATCCAGCGTGGCCGCCGCCGACGAAACCGACGTCGTGGCGGTCGTCGGAGCCGGACCGCGCCTCGCGCGGGCCACGCTCGAATGCTGGGACCAGGGCCGGGCGATCCTGCCGATCAACCCCGCCTTCACGGGCGCCGAGGTCGCGACGCTGCTCGAACGGCTCCGGCCCACGCTCGTCGCCGATGCCGACAGCGCCGCCGCGACGGTGTGGCGCGGCGGCCGGCCGGCGCGCGCCGGCACGGCGGCGATCGTCGTGACGAGCGGCACCGAAGGGACGCCGAAAGGCGTCGAGCTGACGCGTGCGGGAATGGAAGTGATGGGCCG
>DATCCI010000576.1:0-3473 GCA_036511415.1 Acidimicrobiia bacterium | reverse complement strand
AGATGCGCGCCGTTCGTGACGCGACTCGGTTCAGTCGTGAGGATCCCGTCGTCCGGCGCGCGATCACGCGTAGCGGCGAAACGGCTCCCAGAACCCGTCGCGCTACCTGATTCCGGCGTTCATCACTCGAAGAGCCCCTCGAACTCGAGCGCGCCGTCGCGCACGCGGCCGTAGAGCAACCAATCACCGCGGAACATCCCGTGCTCGTGCGGCGAGCACGCGATGTGCGTGCGCGCTCCGCCGGTCGTGCTCGGCATGAAGCGGATCGCCTCGAGTCCGGCCTTGAGGCCCGGGCCCGAAAGGATCGGCGCGCGGAAGAGGCCTTCTACGAGCACGCGCGCGGTGTCGTAGGCGAGCACCGGGATGGCATTCGGCCACAACGGTGGATCTTGCCCGTAGCGCGCGACGAAGCGCTCGTGAAAGCCGTGCACGAGCGGATTGAGCGGATCGAATTGATCGATGCCGACCCAACCCTCGAACTTGTCGAACCCCATGAGATAGAACATGAACGCGGTGCCCATGATGCGCGGCGGATCCCACTCGAGCTTGTCGAGGGCTTCGCGCAGGAGCCCTTTCGCGGCCAGCATCCCGTAGCCCATGTAGACGAGCGCGTCGGGGTCGACCCGGCGCAGGTTGTCGAGATTCGACGCGAGGTTCTCGGGGCTCTGTCCGACGGTCTCCACCGCGGCAATGCTCACGCCCCGGCGGCGGCACTCTTGACGGAAGTACCGGAAGTACTCTTCGCCGTTGGGCGAGATCTCGCTCAGTACCGCGACGCGCTCGTGGCCACGCCGCTCGAGCCAGGCCACGACGAGGGCCGCATCGCCGCCACAGTCTCCGTTGCCGAGGCGGAAGCAGTAGTCGCCCTGGAGTCGCTCGGTTCCGCACCAGCTGATGAGCGGGATCCGCAGCTCGTTGGCGAGCGGCCCGACGGTGATCGCGTTGTCGGAGCTGTACGCGCCGGCGACGCCGATGCAACCTTCGTCGACCAGGTACTTGAACCCGTCGGTCGCGTTCTTGGCCGTGCCCTGCGGGAGACCGTTCTCGGGATGGAGCACGAACTCGACCGGTCGGTCGAGCAGGCCTTCCTCCGCGGCCTCGTCGAACGCGAGTCGGTGGATGCGGTCGTAGCCGCCGCCGGGTCCGTCGAGCGCTGCGCCCAACCATCCGATCTTGATCGGTTCCACCGGCTCGACCCCCTCGCCCGGCCGCCGACCGGCCCGGCGCCGGGAAACGTATATCGCATACGCGGCGGGCCGCATGCAAGATGCCGCGGCGTCAGGTCGCGGGCGTGAACACCATCGGGAAGTGCTCGATCGACCGTATGCCCGACGTGTACGCCAGCGTGTGGCCCGGAGCCACCGAGTACACGGGAATTCGACGATGCCACTCCCGCAGCGCGATCCGCAGTTCCTGGCGGGCGAGGTGCGAGCCGAGACAGCGGTGGATCCCGCCGCCGAACGCGAGGTGACGGTTCGATTCACGATCGAAGCGGACCGTGTCGGCGTCGTCGAATTCGCTCTCGTCGGTGTTCGCCGAGCCCAGCATGACCATCACCTGGTCGCCCTGGTTGATCGGGCAACCCCCGAGGTTCGTATCGCGCGCGGCGATGCGCGCGACGCCCATCACGGGCGTTTCCCATCGCAGCAGCTCCTCCACCGCGGCCGGAATCTGCGCCGGATCGTCGACGAGTAGTTGGCGCGGCTCGGGGTGCTGCGCGAGGAACGCGAACATGCAGTCGAGGGTGGCGGTCACCGTGTCGAGTCCGGCGATGAGGAACAAGAAGCAGATGTCGAGGATCTCGGTTCGCTTCAGCTTCTCCCCGTCGACCTCGGCGTCGAGGAACTGGCTCAGCAGGTCGTCCCGCCGTTCGATCTCGCGCTCGTCGAGGATGCCGTCGAAATACTCGTAGATCGAATTCGCGGTATCGCGCTGCAGGTCGTGCATCGCGTCGCTTCCGTACGGCGAACCCGTCACCTGGTCGGGCCGGATGATGCCGTCTTTCATCGCGAGGAAGCGGGGAAGCTGATCGAGGGGCAGCCCCAGCAGCGTCAAGAAGACCTGCGACGGGAAAGGAACCGAGAATTCTCGCGCGAAGTCGACCTCGCCGCGATCGACGAAGGCGTCGATGAGGTCGTTCACGAGCCGCGTCACCGACTCCTCCAGCAACGCCATCTGCCGGGGCGCGAGGATCGGGTCGAGCAGCTTGCGGTACTTCTTGTGGTCGGGCGGATCGATCTGCAAAGGGATGAGCGGGCGGACGTTCTTGAGGTCGATCGCCGACATGTTCGACGAGAAGGTCTCGGGATCGCGGAAGGCCTCGTCGATCTCGGCGCGCCCGGTCAGGACGACGCCGACGCCTTCCACCGCCATCACGGGCATGCTCTCGCGCAAGGCCTTGAACATCGGCTGGGGATTTGCGGCCATCTCCGGCTCCATTCCCGCGAACGGGCTGGCGTCGGACGGTGTCGGCTCCATGCGCGCCTGGCTCCTTGCTCCTCGGCGGACCGGATGGATGTTACAGAGCGCTCGTTCGACGCCGTCCTCGCGGCGCGCGAGTCCGGCTGCGGCCCGGTTCGCGATTTCCGACTTGACTCCGGAAGATGGATACCCTACCTTCTCAATCGGTTTAGTCGACTTATACTCAGATCATGGACTCGAGGAGTCGGATGAGCGCAGAAATCGGAGAGCGGCGGTTGGCGCAGTGGATGCTCGACGTCGGCACCCCCCCGACACACGTCATCGAGCTCATTGCGTCCACCGCCGGTCTCGCTCCCGGCGTGCGCATGATCCGGGCGTTGGACCTCGCGGCTCGAGCGGCCGCACCGGCGCCGCGTATCCGCGACCTCGAGCACGTCGCGTTCTGAGGCGCAGTCGTGTGCCGCGCGCACGCGACACGACTGCAGATCGGTGAGCGACTTCAGCTCGGGAGCGCACCCGCGCGGCGACGCTGACGCAAGATCCGCCGGCGCTCGCGCTCCGATGCGCCACCCCAGACGCCCTGCTCGATGCGATTGCCGAGCGCGTACTCCAGGCAGTCGGCCTGCACGGGACAACCTCGACAGATCTGCTGCGCGGCTTCGACGCCGGTGCCGTTCGAGGGAAAGAACGCCTTGGTGTCCGCGCCGCGGCAACATCCCTGCAGCATCCAGGCGTACTCGTCGGGAATCTCGTTCACGTCGCGCAACCTGTCGGCGACCCGGAGGCCGCACTGGTAGTGGTGGCCGGCTGTGCTGGGCGGTGATGCGGTCGGCGCTCGGCCTCGGTCGGCGCCCTGCGGGGCGGGGTGCGAGGGAACCGACCGAGATCCGAGACCTGCCGGGCAGTATCGAGGATGTCGTTGAGGGGCGCCTGTGAACCAGGTGAGGAAAATGTGCAGAGGCTGAGAAGCCGGGCGGGTCCCGCGCCGGTAGTCCCGCGGCGGTTCTCCGCGCCGATTGTGACGTGCGGGTCACGCATCGGTGACACGGGCC
>DATCCI010000575.1:0-2132 GCA_036511415.1 Acidimicrobiia bacterium | reverse complement strand
GGGGGGGAGAAACGGAGAGTCGGTCTCGACGAGGATGCGATCGGCCGGAGCGAGCCGCGCGGCCGCGCGCAGGCCATCGGCGTTCTTGAACGAGACGATGCCGCTGAACGACAGGTAGCACCCGCGTTCGAGCGCGGCGCTCGCCTCCTCCGGGCCACCGGTGAAGCAATGGAGGATCGTGCGCTCGGGAACTCCTTCGTCGTCGAGCACGCGGAACGTGTCGTCCCACGCGTCGCGCGTGTGGACGACGAGCGGCTTGCGCGCGTGCTTCGCGAGACGGATCTGGAACCGGAACGCCGTCTCTTGTTCGTCGCGCGGCGAGTGCTCGTAGAAGAGGTCGAAGCCGCACTCACCGATTGCGAGGCACGCATCCGACACGGCCAGGGGCTCGAGCATCGCCCACTCGGCGCCGAGCCTCGACGCGTCGTGGGGATGGAGTCCGACCGAGGCGTAGACGTCGGGATGCCGGTCGGCGAACGCGAGCGACGCCTGCGACGTCTCGAGATCGGTCCCGACACACACCATCCACTCCACGCCGGCCGCGCGCGCCCGCACGACGTGCTCGTCGCCGCCCGCGAGCTGCAGGTGGCAGTGGGAGTCGACCCACCGGCTCATCCCGTCTCCTTGCGGGGGAACAGCGGCGCCCCTTTCTCCAACGTCGCGCCGGCCGGCAGGCGTCCCCACGCGGCCGCGTCGGGCAGCCGCTCGTCCTCGGGCCGTCCCCGCAGACCGAGCCGCCGCCAGAGCTCCGCCGCCGCGTTGGGAATCACCGGCGACGCGAGCAGAGCGACGATCCGCAACGACTCGAGGCAATCTCCGAGCGCCGCGGCGACCGCGCGCGCGTCGCCCTGCTTGTGGAGCTCCCACGGTTTGGTGTCCTCGATGAAGGAATTGGTCGCGCGGATGAGCTCCCAGACCGCGCCGAAGCCGGTTGCGAAGTCGAGACGGGTCAGCGCGTCGGACTGCGCCGCGAACGCGCTCGCGGCCGCGCCCCGCAGCGGGCCATCGGCGCGTTCGTCGGGGACGACTCCGCCGCAGTAGTTCATCGCCATGTTGAGCACGCGGTTGGCGAGATTGCCGAAGTTGTTCGCCAGATCGGCGTTGTACCGCTGCACCATCGCCTCGTACGAGAAGTCGCCGTCCGGACCGAAGCGCTGGTCGATCATGAAGTGGTAGCGGAACCCGTCGACCCCGAAATCGGCGACGAGATCGGCGGGTGCGATCTGGTTCAGCCTCGTCTTGCTCATCTTCTCGCCCCCCACGAGCAGCCAGCCGTGTGCGAAGACGCAGCGCGGCAGCTCGAGGCCGGCCGCCATCAACATCGCCGGCCAGTACACGGCGTGGAACCGCAGGATGTCCTTGCCCACGAGGTGATAGTCGACGGGCCACCACTTGGCGAAGCGCGCGTCGTCGGTCGCGTACCCGACCGCGGTGCAATAGTTGAACAAGGCGTCGGCCCACACGTACGCGACGTGCTTCGGGTCCCAGGGAAGCGGTACCCCCCAGTTGATCGACGTACGGCTCATCGAGAAGTCCTGGAGACCGCCGCGGATGAAGCCGAGCACCTCGTTCATCCGCGACTCGGGCTGCACGGCGTCGGGATGCGCGGCGTAGTGCGCGAGCAACCGGTCGGTGAAGCGCGACAGCCTGAAGAAGTAGTTCTCCTCGACGACATGCTCGACCGGACGCAGGTGGATCGGGCAGTTGCCGTCGACCAGCTCGTCGGGCGCGTAGTACGCCTCGCACGAGACGCAGTAGAGGCCCTCGTACGTTCCGAGCTCGATGTCGCCGGCGTCGTAGATCTTCTGCAAGAAGGTTTGCACCGCCGTGTAGTGGCGGGGCTCCGTCGTGCGGATGAAGTCGTCGTAGGCGATGTCGAGCCCGTCCCACGTGTCGCGGAAGTGCCCGGCCGTCTCGTCGACCAGCTCCTTGGGCGTCATTTCCCTGGCCTCCGCCGCGCGTTGCACCTTCAGGCCGTGCTCGTCGGTGCCCGTGAGATAGAAGACCTCGTCGCCCCAGAGTCGGCGCCAGCGGCACAGGACGTCACCGGCAACCGTCGTGTAGGCGTGCCCGATGTGGGGCGCGTCGTTCACGTAGTAGATCGGCGTGGTGACGTAGTACCGGGCCATCGA